>CAWUIX010000021.1:0-11714 GCA_963922395.1 uncultured Rhodobacterales bacterium
CCCACTTCTCCCGATCTTCTGCAGCCGATAATGCATCGATCAGGGAAATCGGAAGGACATACCGGAACAATCCATCCGTTTCGATCTGCACACGCCTCAAGACACGCGCCCGATCCTTCTCACCAAGGATCTTGTCGAACCGGGTCAGCAGCAGAATGCTCTTCGTGTGGAGTTCGTCCGGCAACTCTTCCCAGACCGCTGCTTCGCTCTGGCGCCAGGCTTGATTTGCATGGGTGCACCAAATCACGGCATCCGCATGGTGGATCGCTCGCTTCCAGACATCAGCCGACATGTTCGGATCGGAATTGCCCGGCATATCGATCAGATCGATCAACTCTAGGATCTCAGCTTCAGACTTAATCCGAATGTAGGCCGTGGTCGCGATATCAACCGACTCGATCGCGTCCTTTTCAATCTCTGTCTCTACGCCCTCAAGATCGACGACGACCGGGGACCCTGTCCCATGGGTGTACCAGACTGGCGGAAGCTGTGTGGCTGTCACCTTTACAGGGGAACTACCTTCCCCAAGCAGAAGGTTTGCTAGCGTGCTTTTTCCAGCACTGAATTCACCCATCAGCGCGAAGACAGGGCGTACGGCGTTAGCGGTGTTTGGATCCATCATGCTCATGCCGCTTCCTCTTTCGGCTCTAGATAGGGTTCAAGCGCTGCACGTGCGCGTTCAAGGGCTTGGGCACGGGTCGACGGATCGACTTCTGTTTCAAGCATCGAGAAATCTGCCGTTCCCTGCGCCGCCCGCGCGACGAGACCGTCAAGGATCTCCCGCTGCGTCGAAATAAAATCAACCAAGGCTTGCTTCGCATCTTGTCGAACGGCAGCGACATGTTCGACTTTCATGTCTTCGACAATTGGATCCGTCTCGGCTTTGATAATCTCGGCAAAAGCTGTCGCAAAGTTTGCGTAGCCCTTCCGCCGGCGCCACCACCTCGACCACCACGTCGATGACAGGTCCAACGCAATCGTCTGACCCAGAAGAACCGGCGCCGCAACGTGCGGGACAGCAGGCGGTTCCAGCTTGAATGTTTCGCCGGACATATCGAATGCGCGCAAGTAAATCTCGCGAATATCATCCGCAGTCTGCCGATAGAGATCCTTGCTCGACTTCTGGGCATTCCGCGCAAAAACCTGGAATGCCGAGCGTAAGAGAACCCTTAAACCTGTGGCGTCATAGTGCCAGACATCAGTATCGCCGAACCGTTCAAGGTTGGTGATAAGAGATGCGGTTGCCCGATCCAGAAACGACTTATGAGACTTCTGCAACCGGGTGACGAACCCGTCGGAAACCCGATCAAACGCTGCATCAAAGGCCGTCAATGCATCCTTCTCGATCCGGGACAACTCGTTCGGCACCTGACCATGATCTAGCGGTGGCAAGTCACTCGCGCCAGACTCCTGCGCATCAATGTGATCCCCCGTCTCAAGACCGCTCAAGAGGTTCATCGCCTGCTTCGCGATCCGGGTCAGTGTCTCACCCCCGGCGCCAGCCACCACGCTGCTGGCCACACGTTCATGAAGCGCAGGCACACCGGACAACGTCCAGACCATCTCGCCACGCGGCATATTGGACGCCTCGCCACCAAGCTCGGAGGCGGCCCACTTCTCAAGGGCGATCTGGCTGTCTTCGCTGAGACCATCCAGATTTCCGGTCAACGCATGGTTCGCCCAATAGGCGCTGCCAAAGACAATCTCCGCATCCACCGGACCCTGATGATCGCGCAGAGTCTTGCGAATGCTTTCTCGGATCTCGGGCACCTGGTTCACCGGATCAGAAAGTTCATCGATCCGGTTCACAAAGATCGTCACTTCGCGCGATGGCAGGTTCGAAATCAATCGGATAAGGGCCATATCAACCGTCGAGAGCGCCTGATGCGCCGACAGGACGACGACACACATCCGACTCTCGCGAATTGCACGGATGGTGATTTGTTCCCGCATCATGAACGTGTCGTTCACACCGGGTGTGTCGCGGATGCAGAAATCGAAAGGATACTCCTCGCGCTGCATATAGATCTCGGCCGACTTGGTGATGTCGGCAAAGCGGCCTTGCGTAGACGAGGTCTCGAAATCGGTCTCGAAGTCGTCACCTAGACAAACGTAACGCTCGATCAACTCGTGATCGAAGTAACCGTACTTGTGCTCTTGCCCCATCAACAGCTCGAACTTGTCGCCCAAGCGCTCAATCGACTTGTCGCGCATTGCCTCAAGCTGGATCGCGACCTTCTCCATTTCATCCTCAGCGCCGGCACGACCTGCAAGCTCGCCAATCCGTCCGCCGCGGTCCAGAAGCCGGGTCCATTCTTCCTGATCGAAGAAGCGGAAACTCGCGCGGTTTCCGCCCAGAAACGCCTTCGGGCTCAGATGAATTGAGGTGACAACAGAGGTCCAGGGATTCACGTCTGCCGGAAGGAGCTCGGGCCAGCCGATAAGGGAGTTCACCAGCGAGGTCTTCCCCGCCTTCACCTGGCCAATCATGGTCAACGAAGGTTCAAGCTTCGAAAGCTGACGCTGAAGTCTCTTCGCAGCCCTTGCAGCAGCCCGATCACCGGCGCCGGAAATCGTCTGAAGGGCACCCTCGATCTCACGCACCCGCGCGACAAATGGGTCGAGAGCCGACAACCCTTTCCGCAGCAGTCCTGTGTTCACCTGGATATCGGCGGCGTCCGCAGCGTCTATCCTGTTCTCAACATTCATAATTTACCTTCTACGCTCTTCGGGGAACCCTCCCGCCCCGGCCAGCACGAACGCCGAATGAGCCAGGCACACGGAAACAATCCCCACGTGGAAATCCCGATAAATTCTTCTCGCCGACCAGTGTGGTGAATTTAAGGCGCGTTTCTGACCGATCAGGCCAAGACCTCAGCTAGGCAGCGAGGGCAGCCTCGAAGTCGTGGCGCACTTGCTGGAGAACCGAAACAGCCTCAATAGCAGCCATGGGTGTCTCCTCATTTTCCATAAGGATAACAACATCTTCTGCGTCCATGACCGCGTCGGACAGACGCGCCACAGGCGTCGCGGACACGTCATCGAGTGCCCCGAGCAGATCCGACAAATGAAGCAGAGTCTCACCGCAGAAGCCGGGGATATTTGGCAACGATCCGTCCTCGGCCACGCGGACCGTCTCAAGAAGACGCACACTCCGACGCTTCAAGAACGCAAGCCCCGTTCTAACCACTTCTCGTTCGGCGGCCGGTATGGTCGGACGCGGTGGCGTAGCGACAGCGGCCGATTCCGGGCGCGGTTTCGTCGGCCGCCGTGAAATCGGCCTGGACTTCACCCGAGGTTTGGTTTGCGGGCGGCGTTCCGAGACAAACCTGCGCAACGGCAAATTCGGGGCAGGCATTGATGGCGTCCGATTATCTTCCTGCTTCTTGAGGAACATCATCGCACTATCGGCATCCGCCTCACGGCCAAGTTCAGCATGGCGAACCAGCCGCTCAATCAGCAGATCGAACCCGTCTTCCCCAAGTGGCTTGCGCAAGTCTACCTTGCAGACGTCCAGGAAGGCACCGGCATGCGCGGGCGGCAGAGCCGGAGCATCACCCGACAAGACCAGATACGCATGGTCCTGTACGCGGTCAGGAACCGCCGACCAGATCGCCTGATCCGTCGTGTCAAAATTCTCAGAACACCAAAGCGCGATATCTGTCCGCGACGCCGCCCAATCGATCGCAGCACGTTGATCTTCCACAGAGTTTTCCGCGTAGACGTCAAGAATGCTCAAACGCCGGAGAATGGGCTCTGGCAATTCGAAAACGACCAGAACCGCGCCCTGCAGCACATCGGGCACCAATGGCATCGGATGCTCAGTCACGGAACGATCCGCATAGGTGATTTGCGCCATGGCTGACTGGCCAAAGCGAAGCTCTACCATTGGAAGGTGCACACCAACCGGCAACAACGGCGCACCGGCTGCTGCCTCCAGAATACGAAGTTTTCCAACACCAAGCCGGCCAAAGAGCGTGACGCGAACGGGCGACGTCAGTCGCGCCAGATACCGCTCCGCCTGAATCCGTGCACCGCTTCCCGGATCTGCGGCAAGGGCAAAGGCCCGAAGGCGTTCTTCTAGAGCGTCAATCGCAACCGATTGGTTCATCCTCGCCCATCCGCTGCCAGCTTTTCTTCGTTTGAGCGATTCTGCCCGAGCCGCAGCACCGGCGCCGGCTCATTTATTGCATCCGGCGCGGCGTCATCCCCCTCCTCAGAGCTGTCTGACACGCGATTGCGTGCACGCACCCGCTCGGGCGGCTCGAACATCCGTTCGCTCGGCTCCGAAGACTCGAAGGTATCGAAAGCCGCCTGCAAGGCCGCGGTCATCTCATCTTGGGCCGTGTTCAGATCGACTTTAATGATCGCCATGGACGTGTTGTCCTGGTCCGGATCATCCAACCGCCCGAGTTCGTCCAGTAAGGCACGCGCAATCTCGGAAGCGGGTTTGGTCTTGAGCGCCCGAACAATCTCTTCAATGACGTCGTGTTCGAGGAACTGAAGCCCGTCACTCGCAGCAATCAGAATATCGCCATTCTGAAGGGCAATTCCGTCCTTCGGACAATCAATCCGGGCAATCTCATCCCCGGACAGCACAGACAAAAGCGCATTCCTGTCAGGATGGTTCTTCCCGGTTTCCTCGTCGATCTGACCCGTCGCAATCATCTGATCGATTTGCGGCGCCATCGAGTGATCTTCGTTCAACTGCGTAAGTACGTTATCCCGGAAGAGGTAGAGCGGGCTGTCACCCACAGACACCCAATCGAGCCGGTCGCCATGCACCACCGCTCCGATAAGGGTCGCGCCCATCCCTTCGGCTTCCGGATTCTCCGCAATATGCGCCGCAATGCACTGATTTGCACCGTCAGCGGCCGCGAGAAGGGTGTTTCGAACGCCAGATGCCATCATTTGATCCGAAGATTGAAACTTCAGCTCACAGAAGACTTCGGTCATCACGATCTTCGACGCGATGTCACCCGCGGCATGGCCTCCCATACCGTCGGCCAGGACGATCACTCCAGATGGTGCGCCGACGGGAAAGTCGACAATGACCGCATCTTCCTGATAGTCACGCGCCCCGCAAATCAATGCCGAGCTGGCGTCATATTTTACGTCATTCGGCGGCATGCGTACTTTCCGAGAAGGGACCATCGGTCCACGAGAAGCCTTCGTTGCAAAGCGCTACGAAGAGAAGTGTCGTTTCACCGATACGGATGACGTCACCATCACCCAGAGGTTCAGTCGAGAGGACAGGCATATCGTTCAGGCGCACAAGATTGGCCTTCCCGCCATGCCCGATGAAAAACTGCTTTTGCTCGTCATCGTAGGCGATAACGGCATGATTATCGCGTGAGATGGACGTATCACCAAAGTCCAGGCGAACCGCCTGATCTTCGCCACGGCCAATCTTCGAAGCGCCCGCAGAAAGGGTGAAGCTCGATCCACGACCCGGACCCTTGACCACGACGATCCAACCAACAGGGAACGTCGGTCCTTGATCACGAACCTTTTGCTGAGCGGCCGCAATCGGATCTGCGCTGTCCTCGTCCTTGTGAAAGCCAAGAAGGCGAGTCTTTACGCGGCCAGCCCGGCGCGGCGTCGGGGCGACCTCTGGCAGATCTGCATCCACCTCGGCTTCCCGTGCCTGAGGCGCGGCAGAGCGAATTTCGGGGCGCACTGGTTCTGGGGCCGGTGCTGGTGTTGGTTCCGCCGCAGGCGCCAGATCTTCGGCCGCAGGGGCCGGAGCGGCAAAGGGATCACCTGCCATACCGCGCATCGGACGCGGAGACGGCTGTTCCGGTGCCCAGGCATCGAGCTCATCCTCAGAGGCAGCCTCAGCGCTCTCAAAATCTTCCAATGCCTCTTCTTCCGGCGCATAGGTGTCTTCAACAGCCTCTTCGACCGGCATCTGCGCCTCGGCAACGGCCAGGGCGGCTTCCCGTTGTGCGCGCAGCGCAGCGAGGGGTGAAAGAGCAGCGATTCCGTCCATGTCATCATCGGACTCGCCGGCAATCCCGGCAGAGGCGGTTGCATCCAGGTCTGGAACTGCGGGTCGGGGCGTGGTCGGAACGCGAGCGGCCGGACGAGCCTCTGCAGGATCGCGGCGAAGCGCGGGCTGTGGCATTCCGCCTTCGTTGCGCATCGCGGTCATCTTCTGTTGCACGGTCTGCGCAACAAATCCGGCACCAGCCGCCGCAGGAGCGGCGTTCGCCCCAGGGAGGCGTGAAAGAGCGGCATCCAATGCGCTTTCGTCATCCATGTCATCTGACCCGTCAAGATTGGCGTCATCTTCCACGACGTCCTCCAGGTCTGCCTCAGAAACGGCTTCTACCGCCTCGTCCTCTTCCCCCTCATCGGAACTCACAGTCTCGGACATCTCGGCGGCAAAGCTGGCCAAAGCAGCAGCAGCGCCGCTCCTGTCATCTTCCTCGACCTCAGTCGCATCCGGCGTTTCCACCGTGTCTGTTTCGGTCTTTGCTTCATCCGTCGCGGCCTGCAGCGCGGCGGCGGCAGCGGCGAGGTCATCGGCGATCTTTTGATCCATATCTTCCTCCTCGGTCACCGCGTCGATTTCTGCGGCCGGTTCCTCTGCATCCTCATCGGATACAGACATGTCTTCGTCGTCCTGATCGTCTGAAAGGTCCAACGATGAGATATCCCAATCGTAGCTGTCTTCGTCCTCGCCAAAGCGGCCGCCCTGCGCCGCATCAGAGGCATTATCCTCTGCCGCGTCTTCCGCAGAGGTGGCTGCGCCGTCCTCTGCGGATGGGGTCAGACTGTTTCCGGCGACCGCGGCAAAATCCGGCAGGGGAAAGTCCGCCGTTCCTTCGCCGTCCGCATCCAACGGGGCGTCAAGGGGCGTATCTTCGGCCTCGGCCGTTTTACGCTTTGACATCATTTCGGACAGGAACTTCATCGGTCTACCTTTCCAACAGTCTCATCGGATACATCTTCGGTCTGATTGGTTCGCCAGAGCGAAACATTGAGAACACGGCCCAGGAGCGGCCTCCGGCGGCCACCACCTTCGGCGATCACGTCTTCGCCATCGACATCTTCTGCGATCACGTCTTCGGGGAGCACGTCCTCTGTTCCTGCCTCAGAACTCTCCGGAGGCGGCGGAACCATCAGGTCAGGGAACATGCTCTTGCGACGCTGCACAGGGGCAGCTTCGACCTTCTTCTTCTCTTTCGGCTCGGTCTTCCGGGCCTCCATAACAACCTTGTTTGTCTCTTCGACAAGCCGCTTGATTGTCTTCTGCAGGAACTGGTCCGTCTCCGCCTTCTGGCTCGCAGCTTTGCGGCGCGAATCCTGATCGATCGACGAAATCCAATCACGCGCTGACTGAATCCGGTCGTCCGGGAAGATCTCCAGCGCCTTGTCGATCGCCTCTAGGAAATACTTGTCGTAATCCTTCGACAGACTGACGAGCGGCACGTAGGGATCAGGCTTGTTCCCTGCAACAGCCGCAAGACGGGTCTGACTGACCGGTGGCGGATCACCCGAAATCAGATGATAGAAGGTTGCTCCAAGCGCGTAGAGGTCGCTAGCCACCGTCTGGGTGCTGCCGGCGACATAGAACTCTTGAGGGCTGTACCCATCCTTCACCGTGTGATGCGAGGACAGAACACGGCTCTTCCGCGTCGCTTCTTCACGTGCCGCACCAAAGTCGATCAGCACCGGCTCATCCGTATGATCGAGCAGAATGTTGTCCGGCGAGATATCCCGATGCAGGATGCCGCGGTCGTGAATGTATTCCACAGCTTCCAGGATCTTGCGAAGCATCGAGCGCACCCGCTCCGGGTTCAGCCGCTCAGGCTCTTCATCCACAATATCCAAAAGATCGCGACCACGGATAAAATCCAGCGCCATGTACGCGGTGTGATTGTCCTCAAAGACCTGGTGGACGCCAACAATGTTCGGGTGATCGAGCTTGGCCAGCGCCCGGGCCTCTTGGCCGAACAGCCGGACAATCGACTCAAATTCTTTTTCGTGCTGCTTGGCACGGACGCGCACCGACTTTTCCTGTCGGCAGCACATCGCACTTGGGAAGCATTCCTTGATAACGACGATCCGGTCGAGGCTGTCGCGCGCCAGATAGGTTATGCCGAACCCACCGGCGTTCAGAAACCGCGCGATCTTGTACTGACCACGCAGAAGCTCCGTGCCTTTCGGAAGCTCGTCACCATAGACCTCTTCGGGTCCGGCGTCTTGTGCCTCAGAGTTTGCGGTCATCGGGTCCCTAATACACTTCCCATACCAATCAAGGCAGAGCCGCAGGGACCCTCACCGATCACTGATCAGAAACAAAAACTGTGACCTAAAGATGGTCAGAATCGGATTTTCGTAGGATTCCCGCGCAACCGAACGGGCTGGCACTTTTTCCAAATGGCCAACAAAATATGGCGATTTCGCAAACGGTTACTTCCCGAAACGGCTATCTTCCGACAAAAATCTCGTGATCTGCGCCCGTCGGCATCTGAACCGACCGAGAGCCTTCTTCGAAACGATCAAGCGACATTTCCCAGCGAGTCCCGGGCCAATGCACCTCCATCATCCGGGCCGCAGGGCGGTAAGCCGAGGTGTAGAGCGTGCCGAAACCCTGCGAAAACGCCGTCGAATAAAGCGGCGGCCGCAGGAATGCCTCCACAAACCGCTCTCGCGTTTCGGGATGCAACTGTAACCGCTGGAGCAGGAACCGCTCACGCTCCACCGTCGCCGTAAACCGGGCATGGCTCGACCATTCCACCCGCTCCTGGTGATTGGTGGCCACAGGCGTGCGAGACAAAATTGTCTCACGGTCGGGTGCCAGGTATGCGGTCAAAAACCGGCGCGAACGATCGAGAACGGTGACGTTGTAGCTCATATGGGACGGCACGCGCTCCAAGACTTCGCCAGCCTCTTCCGCTGTCTCACAGGTCTGAAGGATGTACCGCAAGATAAGCGGGACACCGAAACCTGCACCCACCTCCTGTCGCCCCCCAAAGGTCAGCGACACGGCCAGCCCGGCCCAATTCATCCCGTCGACGACACCGAATAGGCCATCCGAAAGACCCATCACCGCTTGGCCCATCCAATTGGTCCGCAGCACGACAGCATCAAACGCCTCAGGCGCGTAGTCGTAGTTCCTGACGAGCAGTGGTTCGTCACCCGGCCAGACTGCTTGACTGCATCCCGTGAGATACCGCGGCGGACACCAATAGCTCAAAAAGCGGGCCGCCTCGTCCCCACCGCCCGCCGTCTCGCACAGCTCGTCATACAGCGGAACGATCTCGGGCATATGCTCCGTCAATGCCCGCCTGCATTCGAGGTAGGTCGGCCGGGCCGCGACGCCTTCGCGACGCCACCACTTTCGATAGGCTGGCCAATACTCTGTGAAGAGCCCGGACCATTTAGGTCCAGGCTCGTCTTCCGAAAATGCACGAAAGGTCAGCGTCATGAGCGCGGCGGAACTGTGGGAGCCGTCAATGCTCCGGAAAGCAATCGCCGAACCAACTGTTGCATTACATGATCTTGAACGCTGGGTCGCTCAACGCCTGGGCCGAGGGCAAGGGCCGCGCCGAATACGCCTGTTTGATCCCATCGATCCAGCGCTTCGACTTCTCGGTCAGTTTGAAACCCTTAGTCATCGACCGCCCACGCGTCACCAGGATCCCAAGATCCGCGCCCTCATACCGATAATCCCCGGGCGCTGAGATCCGAAGGAAGAACGCCTCGTCCTCGCTCTCCACCGCGCGCCGGTGATAATCGAACCGATCGTACACAACCGTGCCATCCTTCAGCATCCGGTAGATCCCTGATTGTGGGGCGTGCGTGATGATGTCGACATTGTCATCGGTGTGCTTGATCACCATCTGCGACCAGCTGTCGATCATATCGGGATCCGCCCAACGCGCGTTCAGCTCTTCGACATCCAGCTTGAAGGGCTTGCCCGAGAACTCCAGCAAGTGGAACAGGAACAAAGGTGCATCCGCATGGGCAAACGCCGCATGGTTCGTCATCGATGAGGCACCGGTGATCCGCGGGTTCAACTCGCCCAGGTACAACTCCCCCGATTTCTTATCGATCAGGAAATCGAGCTCGAAATACCCCCGGTACCCTTCCTTGCGAAGTTGCTCACCAAACCGGAATGTCATCTCACGCGCCTGCTGGCGCTGTTTGGGGTTGAACGCAGTTGAAAAGATCTCGTTCCCGCACCAACCACCACGGTAGGGCGTCAATTCCTTGAATCCGACGAGCTCCGTCATCAACGGTCCGACAATGGTTCCCTGGCTCGTGGCGCAGGCTTCGATAGCCGACCCACGACAGTTGATCCGCTTCATGATCTTGATCTCGCCCTCACCGACGATCTCATGCTCATGTTTGCGGAAATCCGCCTCCGACTTGATGAAGAAGGTCGTATGCCCGCTGTCCCCGAACGCTGATTGCAACACCAGATCGTTCCCCAGACCCGCTTTCTCGCAAATCTGCTTCAGATGGGCGTAATCCTTCACTTCCGACAACGTGTTCGGGACGGACGGCACCCCGGCCTTGTTCCCGACCCTTACCGTTTCGATCTTGTTGTCCATCGAGGTCCGAAGTTTGGCCTTCGGAAACCAGACCTTGCCGCCAAGTTGTTTGGCGAGTTTCTCCGTCTCTTCGTCAAACATCAGGAAGACGAAGTTAGGCTTACCGCCGCGCCTTTTCACGTAGTCGACTACGTCCTTGTGCTGCAGCAGGTAGTTGTTGATGTCCTCGATCGACTGAAACTCGTCATGCGGAACCTCGTCCGGGACTAGGACGTTCGGATGCCTGCCATCGAAGCAATCCATGTATGTGATGTACTTGAAATTCTTCACCCACTCATCAAGGCCGAGCAGGTTAAAGTTCGTGGCGGACACAAAATAGATCGGATCCTTGTTGGTGTGAAAATACCGGCGGATCTCTGAAATGTTTTTAAGCGTCTTCTTCGGCATTGGAGGGTCTCTTTCCGTCCCGGGTTATGACTGGCCCGTCTGGGCCTTGTGGTGATCGGTCAACGCATCCTGCGTGAACACACGCAAACCGAGATCCGGCCTGTAGCCATGGATCTCACTCACATCGAGCGCTGACATGAACTCAAGGATTTCCGGACTAATGACTTGCCCCGGCACGAGAATGGGGAACCCGGGCGGATAGGGAATGATGAAGCTTGCCGAAACAAGCTCTTCTCCAGACCGCACCCGTTCGGTCAACTCGTCCTGCAGATCCAGATAGTCACATTTCTCGTCATCATAAGCTAGGAAGAAAGCGGACCGGATGTCCCCTTCCGCCGTCGCTTCACTCGACCGAAACGCCTCATGAAAGCGCGAGAAATCTGGAAGCGGCGGCACATGCTCGGTCAGACTTGTGACCCTCCGCTCGAATCCTTTGCGCTCCATCTTGGAGGCATCCGCCAGAAGATCCTCAATCTCCCTCGCGATCTCGACCAACACCTCGATCAGGTACGCGACAGAGGATCGCGTCGTCCCGATGTTGGTCATGAAGAGAACCGTGTTCCGCGAGGTCTTGTTGATCTGGATGCCGTACTTATCCATCAGGATCTGGGTCTTGAACGTATCCCCGTCCCAGCCTGTCGCGCCTACAGTCAGGGTAACCCGCGTCGGATCCAGCACAAACTCGTCCTTGGTCCAGATATCCCAGGCATCCGACCAGCCATTCTTCGCGCTGTAATACGCCTCAATCCCGCTTTCTCG
>CAWUIX010000022.1:0-11662 GCA_963922395.1 uncultured Rhodobacterales bacterium
GATCCTGCGCCAGAATGACTTTGGCGATTACACAGTTCCGACCCATGGCCTCTATCCGTTCCAGTGGAACTGGGACTCGTGCCTGACCGCTTTGGGCCAGAGCCATATCGACGAGGCGCGCGCGTGGCGCGAGATTGAGACGCTTTTTGCTCATCAGTGGCCCGACGGCATGGTGCCGCATATCGTGTTCCATAAGGAGGACGATGGCTATTTTCCGGGGCCGGACGTCTGGGCGACGGGACGAGAGGTTCCAACCTCGGGCATCACGCAGCCACCCGTTGCCGGGTTTGCCGTTGCCCGCCTCTTCCACCGCGCCCAAGATCGCCAATTGGCCGAGCAGAAGGCCCGTTCCCTTATTAAGAAAGTGCACAAGTGGCACGAGTGGTTCTTCCGTTGCCGAGACCCAGAGGGGACGGGCCTGGCGGCGGTCATCCACCCTTGGGAGACAGGGCGCGACAACTCCATCGACTGGGACGAAGCATTTGAACGTGTCCCGACGGACGGCGTCGCACCGTTCAAGCGGCGCGATACAGATCATGCCAATCCCGACCACCGGCCGACGCAGGCTCAGTACGAACGTTACATTTGGCTTGTGCAACGGTTCCGCTCGCTCGGGTGGGACAACGAAAAATTGCACAACGCTTCGCCATTCCAAATCGTCGACCCCGGGTTCAACGGTATCCTGCTTCGGTCCTGTGCCGATCTGGCAGACTTGGCGGAGATCCTTGGCGAGACGGAAATCGCCAAGACCTCAAGAGCTCGTGTGGCGGCGGGTGCTGCAGCTCTGGAAGATCTCTGGCACGACGGGTATGGGCAATATGTTTGCTACGATCGCGCCGCTGGTCAGTTGGTCGAAAGCCCGTCAGTCGCAGGGATCCTGGCGGCTTTTGCGCCAATTCCTGCAAATCGCGCCAAAGCCATTGCGGATCGGGTGAACCTTTTGTCGCAACGGGCCACGTACCTCGTCCCGAGCCATGATCCGGCAGATGCGCGCTATGATGGCCTCCGGTACTGGCGGGGGCCCGCCTGGCTGATCGTCAACTACATGATCGCGGATGGGTTGGACCTTCAGGGGCAGAGTGACGTGGCCACTCGGATCAAGCAATCCAGTCTCGCGCTGATCGAGAAGGCTGGGTTCGCAGAATACTATGACCCGATCACGGCAGAACCCTGTGGCGGTGTATCCTTTACCTGGACGGCCGCGATGGTCATCGAGATCTTATCTGGCTCGGAGCAGGAGGCCGCGTAGGGTTCACAGGCACGGCAAGGCAGGCGTAACATAGGGGCTCTGGTGTGAGACCGCGTGGGTGCCAATGCTGCAGTCTGTCTTGGAAAGCTACCGGGCCGCCTTGCGGCGATGGCTGCCGATCGTCGTAGCGCATGCGTTCGTTCGCCTGTTTGTCACGACGCTCCTTGCGCCATTGATTGGCCTCCTTCTGGCGTCGACGCTTCTGTTTTCTGATCAGACTGCGCTGACGGATCAGGATATTGCTCGGTTTCTTCTAACCCCTGCCGGCGCAATTGGGGCGCTTGTTGTCCTGTCTTTCGTGATCGTCGCGGGCGTGCTGGATGTCGTCGTCGCGACGGAAATCCTGCGGCAGCGGACGGTTGGTCCGCTTGGCTCTTTGCGGGTGGCAACGGAGTTTATCTTGCAGGCGGTTCCCCGCCTTCTGTCCTTCGTCGCGCGGTTTCTTGTGCGGGTTCTCCTCATTGCACTGCCATTCCTGGCGGTCAGTGGCATCATTGCTCTGGTCATGCTGACTGCCCATGACATCAACTACTATCTGAGCGAACGACCTCCGGAATTTCTGAACGCTGTCGTTCTGATCGGCATTGTCCTGCTCGGATTGGGCGCAACGCTTCTCTGGCTTCTGACCGGTTGGGCAATCTCTATGCATCTTAGTTTGTTCGAAGGCGTTCCGCCTGGGCAGTCCTTTGCAGAGAGCCGCACGCGTATGACTGGTCATCGCCGCCGCCTTGCGTCGCGCATTGCATGCTGGCTGGCGCTTCGGGCGATTTTGGCCTCACTGATTGGGGCGTGCGTCGGAGTCTTCGTGAGCTGGGTTGCCGGGCAGGGGGATGTCGAACTCTCTTTTCTCCTTGGATCGATCATTGTGGCCGCGTTCGTTTGGTCCGTGCTGAACTTGGTTCTGAACGCTATCTCAAATGGGGCGCTCGCCGATATTCTTAATGATGAATTGCTGCGCGCTCTTGCCGGTCGGCAGCCTAATGTGGACGTCTCTGAGTTTGGGGAAGAGCCAGGCAAATCGCGGGCGCATGCTGCTGTGATTCTTGGGGTCGCCGCACTGTCAGTAGTCGGGCTCGTGACCGGCGGCGTCTTCACTAACCGGCTGAAACAGGATGCCGCGGTTGAGATTATCGCCCACCGTGGCGCGGCGGCCTTGGCGCCAGAGAACACGCTGGCGTCGGTGGATCGAGCGATCGCCGATGGCGCGGATTGGATTGAGATTGACGTCCAGGAAAGCGCCGATGGTACCGTAATCGTGGCGCATGACAGCGACTTTATGAAAGCCGCGCAGGTGCCCACCAAAGTATGGGACGTCACCCAGGATGAGCTTGAGCGTATTGATGTTGGAAGCTGGTTCGACCCTGAATTTTCGGACGAACGCGTGCCCACGCTCCGCCAAGTCTTAACAGCAGCGCGCGGGCGGGCCCGCGTGATCATTGAGCTGAAATATTATGGCCACGACGTCGATCTGGAAAATCGTGTGGCAGCGATCGTGGAAGACACCGGGATGGAGGATCACGTCTCCACCATGTCGCTGAAGTATCCGGCGGTGCAAAAGATGCGGGTCCTGCGTCCGGACTGGCGCGCGGGGGTCTTGGCGGCGACGTCGGTTGGTGATGTGGCGGGGCTTGAAGGTGACTTTCTGGCGCTCAATCAGGGAGGAATTACCCCGGGTCTCACGGACCGGGCCGCGCGAGCAGGCAAGCAGGTCTATGCTTGGACCGTGAACGATCCGGTCAGTGTGGTCCGCATGATCTGGGTCGGCGTTGACGGGTTGATTACGGATGACCCGGCGCGCACCCGGTCGGTTGTCGCGTTCTACAATGATCTGTCCCTGCCGGAGCGGATGCTGCTCGCCGCAAGCGATAGGATCAACCTTACGCTGGATCCGAATGCATTGGCTGAGACCCGGCCATGAGGTTTTTTCTGGGGGTTGCTGCACTTTGCCTGGCTGCCGGGTTGGCGCACAGTGAAGAGGGGCCAGACCGGCAATTGGATCGCTTTGATCCACTGAGGGCAGTGGAACTGCCGTCCCACAGATCGCTCATGCGCGTCGCGAACCGGCCAGGCGCGGCTCTGTCTGCCTTCGTGACGGACGGCTGCAGCGGTGGGATGTCGGCGGGCTGGGCAATGGTCGCGGATAGATTTCCGGAGATGTCAGAGGGAGTGATGTCCCGGCCGCCTTGGGAAGCCTGCTGTGAGGCGCATGATGGGGTCTATCATGATGCCGGCGGCGCACTGAAAGACGACGCAAGCTTCGACGCGCGATTGGAGGCAGATCGGGTGTTGAGGGCCTGCGTGATTGCCACGGGTGAAGAGCGTGCGCCACAGCTGGCCATGCAGAACGGTGTAAGTGCCACCCAGGTGGCTCTGGCGTATGAGGCGTTGGCGGGTGCAATGTATGCCGCTGTTCGTCTTGGTGGGGGCCCATGCACAGGCCTGCCTTGGCGATGGGGCTATGGCTTTCCGCAGTGCTGGGCACCGGAGTGATCCACTCGTTTATTGCGTCCGGCGGTGATATTTGACGTTTGACGGGTCTCAGCGCTTTCGCGCAGAGTGGCGCGGCGACGTTAGAAGGGGATCGGTGAATGGCGCAGGTGTATCCGTTTGTCGACCCGGTATCCGCCGAGACCACGCCCCCGGTTTCGTTTGTGCGGGGCAGCGGGATCCGCGTCTACGATGCAGACGGCAAGGCCTATATCGATGCGGTGTCGGCATTGTGGTGTTCGTCGCTTGGCTTCAATCCTAAACGCCTGCAAGACGTGATGCAGCGACAAGCCGGCGATCTGGCCTATTACCACTCCTTCATGGGTCGGACACCGGAGGTCGCCAACGATCTTGCTGAGCATCTGGTCGCCAGATTACCCGGGATGGCACGTGTATTTTTTGGGACCTCCGGGTCAGAGGCGGTTGAGACGGCGGCGAAGTTCTCCCGCTTTTATTGGAACGCCAAGGGACAACCGGAAAAGAAGCGGATGATTGCCCGCGACGGGGCCTATCACGGGTCGATCGAGGTGAGTGCTGCGCTTACCGGGATGGCCTATTGCCACGACGGGTTCGACGTTCCTCTGGATGGTGTCTTGCGGACCGGGCGCCCGCACTACCTGCGCGATGCGGAGCCGGGCGAAAGCGAAACCGCCTTTTCCCGCCGGAGGGGGCAGGAACTTGATGCGCTTATCCGCGCGGCTGATCCGGGAACCATCGGAGCCTTCATCGGAGAGCCTGCGATGGGTGCTGGCGGCGTGATCTTGCCGCCCGATGGGTATTGGGATGAGATCCAGGAGGTTCTCGCGCGCCATGATATCCTTTTGATTGCCGATGAGATCATCTGTGGGTTCGGGCGGACGGGGGAGTGGTTTGCCTGTGAAACCTACGGCATTCGCCCCGATATGATGACGCTGGCAAAGCAACTGACGGCATCGATCTTTCCTATGTCGGCAGTAGCGATGACTGAGAAGGTTTACGAGGCGATCCGCAGCCTGGGGCATGAAAAGGGGACGCTCGGCCACGGGGTGACCTATGGAGGTCATCCCATTGGGGCAGCTGTCGCCAATGAGTGCTTGACGATCTACGAGGAGCTGGACCTTCCCGTCCACGTCAAGGCGCTTGGGATGCGGATCGAACAGGGCTTGCGCCTCCTGCGGCAGAAGCCCGGCGTCATCGACACCCGCTGCAAAGGGATGCTGGCTGCAGTTGAGTTCGAGACGGCTGAGCAAGCGGCCATGGTTGGCAGAGAAGCGGAAGGGAGGGGCGTGTTCTTCCGGATCATCGGTCCGGTCCTGGCGATCGCACCGCCCTATATTTGCACCGAGGCCGAGATCGACGACATCATGGGTGTCATGCATGACGCCATAGACGCCGCATCCGGCAACCCATGACGGACCTCGCGTACCTCAGCGCATCAGAGGCTTTGGCGCGGTTTCGCGATCGGTCATTGTCTCCCCTCGAACTTACGCAGGCCGTGATCGAACGGGCCGAGGTGACAGAGCCCGCCGTTAATGCGTTGACCTATCAGTATTTCGACGAGGCCTTGCAGGCATCCAAGGCTGCGGAGACGCGGTACTTGGGGCATGGAGACGTGCCTCGACCCCTTGAGGGACTATGCGTTGCAATCAAAGATTCCGGGCATATCGCCGGGAAACCGACATCTGCGGGGTCCCTGCTGTCAGATGATGCGCCGCAAGCCGCGACTTCGCCGATCAATCAGCGCGTACTGGATGCAGGTGGCATAGCGCATGCGCGAAGCGCCACACCCGAATATTCATGTGCCGTGGTGACCTGGTCCAAGAAGTGGGGCGTGACCCGAAACCCCTGGAACCTGGCCATGACACCGGGGGGATCCTCCGGCGGCGCCGGAGCCACACTTGCGGCAGGATCAGCGACGCTGGCAACGGGGTCGGATATTGGTGGGTCCATCCGTGTGCCGGCGGCGTGCTGTGGCGTTGTGGGCTACAAGCCTCCGCGCGGGCGGACGCCAGTAGATCCGCCGTTTAACTTCGACAGCTACTGTCATACTGGGCCAATGGCGCGGAGCGTCGAGGATGCGTTGCTGTTTCAGAACGTTCTATCCGGGCCTCATTCTGCCGACCCGAACATGTTGCCGCCCTACCGGATCAATCGACCCATCGACCCCTCGGTCCGTGGCATGCGCGTGGCCGTGTCGCGGGATCTCGGGTTCTTCGCTGTGGATCCTGAGGTCGTGCGCACGCTTGAGCGCACAGCCCATATTTTCCGGGACCTTGGCGCGGCGGTGGAAGAAGTTGATCTGCCCTGGACCTCCGATGTCCTCGAGGCGGCGCTCACACATCTACGGTTTATCTTCGGGACGTCGATCGTGCCAGAGAACGAGCAAGATTGGGATTTGATGACGGCTTATGTGCAGGACTTTGCGCGCGCGGGGTTAGGCGTCACGCCAAAAGACTACTATGCGGCCCTCACTGTCGCCGGGGAGGCGGGGCGCTCTTTTGGGGCAACCATGGACGGGTACGACTTGCTCCTTTGCCCGGTCACCGGGGTTCCCGCGGTTCCTGCCGATTTTGATCCCTCCAGCGAGACACTGGAGATCGCTGGGCAGGCAGTTGATCCGATGTTGGGATGGGTTCTGACCACGCCGTTCAACATGCTGAGTTCCCATCCCGTCCTGTCCGTGCCGGCGGGGCGATCAGCATCGGGCGTGCCGATTGGGGTTCAGATCGTGGGGCGGCCGTATGACGATGAAACGGTTTTTGAGGCGGGACTGGCCTTTGAAGCGGCACGCGGTCCGTGGTTCACGGACCCAACCAATACGCCCGAACCTTTATTGAAAGACACCCCTAGTCAGGCGCCAATGACGTAGCTGCGCAGCACCGCCCTTACCCCCTCGCTCCAGATGCGGGTGAGCCAGGTTTCGAAGGACGCCGCAAACTTCGGTTCGTCCGCAAGGTCACCGTAGAACTGACTTTGCTCCAGCCAGGCCATCGGCCTTGAACGTGCGACCGCCGCTGCCTGAACAAGGCTGTCCCAGTGCGGGTCGTTCGGCTCGATCAGGCTTCCGTCTTCACGCTCGGCCGTACACATCCGTGCCCAGAGAGCTTCGGTCAGGCTAAGCCCCTTGATCGAACCGCCCGCTGCCAGAGCGTCACGCAAGATGGGGAGGACGAATCCAGTGTGGCGGGATGACCCGTCAAAGGCCACGCGCCGTGTTGTGTCGCGGATCGTTGGATTGGCGAAACGGCGGGTGATCAGGTCAATGTACTCAAGCGGCGTTATGCCCGGGACCGGGTCCACATAGGGGGCGATCTCTTCGACTGCGACTTTGCGGAAAAGGGCAGAGATTTCAGAGTCGGCCATGCAGTCGGCAATTGTTCCGACTGATAGGATCTCGGCAGCATTCGCGAGGACTTGGTGGCCTGCGTTCAAGAGCCGGATCTTCATGGTCTCGTAGTCGTGCACACGATCAGTGAAGGTCGCGCCGACCTTGTCCCAATCCGGACGCCCAGCACAGAAAGCATCCTCGACCACCCATTGCCGGAAGTTCTCGTGGGTGACCGGGGCGGCATCGTCGATCCCGATGTCCCGCGCGAGCGCAATCTCCTTCGGCCCTGTCGCGGGAACGATGCAATCAACCATCGAATTTGGGAAGGCGGCGTTTTTGTCGATCCAATCCGCGAGTTCTGGGTTCGAAATGCGGGCCAGAGAGACGACCGTTCGGCGCAGGATGTCTCCATTGCCTTGAAGGTTATCGCAGCTCAGGCCCGTAAAGGCCCCAAGGCCGGAGTCGCGTCGAATGCGAAGCGCCTCCACAATCGCGCCAAACGCTGTGTGAGGGGCGCTTGGGTTGGTCGCGTCATGCTGAATATCGGGATGCGCAGCATCGAAATCGCCGGTCACAGGATCGGTGTAGTATCCACCCTCGGTCACCGTCAGCGCGGCAATGCGAATGGCCGGGTCCGCCATTTTTCGGATCAAAGGGCTGTTTCCTTCGATCACCGGCAAGTAGTCGATCATGCTCCCGGTGACCTCGGCTGACATGCCGGAGGGATCCAGTTCGATCAACGTTGTGAGACAATCTTGCGCGCAGAGCTTTTCGCGCATGGTTTGATCGTATGGGCGGACGCCAGCGCCGACTATGGCCCAATCATGCGCTTCTCCAATCTGCATCAACCTGTGCAGATACCAAGCCTGATGCGCGCGATGGAAATTCCCAAGGCCGATGTGCACGATGCCTGCTGTCAGCTTGGATCGATCGTAGGCCGGGCGCGCGACCTTCTTCGGCAAGGCCACAAGTGTCGAATTGCTCAACGCGACAGGTGCGATCGTATGTTCCGGCTTGCCCATCAGTTCATCCACTGCCTACCGTCGACATTAGTGCGCTGGGTCACGATACAGTTGGCCTCTGCACTGGCAAGGAAGACGGCTGCACCCGCCAGATCCTCGGCGCGGTCCAGCTGTACATGAGGAACGCCTTCACAGACTTTCTTCCTTTGCCCGACAGTCGCTTCATGCGACGCGGAGACCAGATGCATCGAACTTGTGAATCTTGTCCGCCTCCGGTGTCAGGTAGATCGTGTCGCCGTGATGCATGTCGACTTCGCCACCTGCCCGGACGGTAATAGGTTCAGGCCAGCCATCGACGTGGACGTGGAAGAAGGTGTCGGAGCCCAGGTGTTCCGACACGCCGACCCGACCTTGCCAGAGGCCTTCGGTGGGTGATGGCGTAATGTGCTCGGGTCTGACGCCAATCGCGTGGGCGTTGTGCTTTTGCGCCTCGGCTCCTTCGAGGAAGTTCATTTTCGGCGAGCCGATGAAACCGGCAACAAACCGGTTCTTCGGGGTGCGATAGAGTTCGAGAGGCGAGCCGACCTGTTCGATCACGCCTGCCTGTAGAACGACGATCTTATCTGCCATCGTCATGGCCTCGACCTGATCGTGGGTCACGTAAATCATCGTCGTGGCAAGGTTCTTGTGCAGCTCGCTGATTTCCATCCGCATCCCGACTCTTAGCGCGGCGTCGAGGTTGGAAAGCGGTTCATCGAATAGGAAAGCCGCCGGCTCTCTGACGATAGCCCGACCGATGGCCACCCGTTGACGCTGGCCGCCCGAAAGCTGACCTGGGCGCCTGTCAATATAGTTGGACAGGTTGAGAACCTCCGCGGCTGCGTTCACACGCTTATCGATTTCAGCCTGATCCAACTTCGCCATTCGCAACGGAAAGGCGATGTTCTTGCGCACCGTCATATGCGGGTAGAGCGCATATGATTGGAACACCATGGCAAGGCCGCGCTTGGCGGGCACCACGTCAGTGGCGTCCTTGCCGTCGATCTCGATATGGCCGCTCGTGATGTCCTCGAGGCCAGCGATCAGGCGCAAGAGCGTGGACTTGCCACAACCCGATGGTCCGACGAAGACCGCGAATTCGCCATCTTCGATCGTGAGATCGAGGGGTGGAATGACCTCTACATCGCCGAAGCTTTTGGTCACTTGGTTGAGTTGGATACGTCCCATGGGTCAGTTTCCTTATTTCACAGCGCCGAAGGTAAGGCCGCGCACAAGTTGCTTCTGGCTGAACCAGCCAAGGATGAGGATTGGCGCGATGGCCATTGTTGAGGCCGCACTAAGCTTGGCAAAGAACAGGCCCTCGGGGCTCGAATAGCTCGCGATGAACGCGGTTAGGGGTGCTGCATCGACAGCAGTCAGATTGAGCGTCCAGAATGCCTCGTTCCATGCGAGGATGAAGTTCAAGAGCATGGTAGACGCAATTCCAGGCACCGCCATCGGCGTGAGGATGTAGAGCACCTCTTCTTTCAACGTGGCGCCGTCCATCCTGGCGGCCTCGAGGATCTCGACCGGGATCTCGCGGAAGTAGGTGTAGAGCATCCAGACGATGATCGGCAGATTGATTAGCATCAGGACGATCACCAGACCGACACGGCTGTCCAGCAAGCCCAACTGAATGAAGAGCAAGTAGATTGGGTACAGAACGCCAACAGCCGGGAGCATCTTCGTGGATAGCATCCACAACAGAATGTCCTTGGTCCGCCGAGATGGCACGAAGGCCATGGACCAGGCGGCGGGGACCGCGATAAGCAGGCCTAGGATGGTTGAGCCGCCTGCAAGGATAATGGAGTTGGTCAGGAACAGCCCGTAGTTCGAGCGGTCCATGACCACACCATAGTTCTCGAGTGTCCAGTCAAAGTTCAGGAACAGGGGCGGGCTTGCGATAGCCTGCGCCTCGGTCTTGAAGCTGGTCAGGATCGTCCAAAGAATTGGAAAGAAGATCAGAAGACCAATTGCCCAGGCAAGGCCGGTATTGATCAGTTTGCGGCGGGGTGTAACAGCACGTGCCATGATCAGTTGTCCAGGTTCTTGCCGACGATCCGCATCAGGAAGATCGCGACGATGTTTGCAAGGATGATGGCGTAGACACCACCGGCGGAGCCCAGACCGACGTTCTGACTTTCGAGAACCCTTTGGAAGATCAGGTATGACAGTGTGCGCGTGCCGAATGCACCGCCCGTGGTCACAAAGATCTCTGCAAAGATCGCGAGAAGGAAGATCGTTTGGATCAGGATCACGATTGTGATCGCTCGGCTAAGATGCGGCAGGATAATGAAGTAGAAGCGTTTCAACAGCGGTGCGCCGTCCATTTCGGCCGCTTCGAGCTGTTCGCTGTCAAGTGACTGGATCGCCGTGAGAAGGATCAGAGTCGCGAAGGGCAGCCACTGCCAAGAGACAATCATAATGATCGACGGCATAGCGGCGTCAGACAGCCAGCTGACTGGTTCGGCCCCAAAGAAACGGAAGAGATGAGCAAGAAGCCCGTTCACGGGATCCATGAACATGTTCTTCCAAACTAGAGCCGAAACAGTGGGCATTACAAAGAAAGGTGCAATGACTAGGATACGGACGACGCCCTGCCCCCACATTGGCTGGTCCAGGAGCATTGCTAGAAGAATGCCAAGGACAACCGTGATGATTAGGACGCCCAAAACGATCATAAGTGTCGTCTGTACGGCGGGCCAAAAGGCGCTGGAACTCACGAACCGAACATAGTTGTCAAAACCGGTCCAGCCCTGATCTCCGCCGCGTAAGGGCAGGTAAGTCCGGAATGAGAACCACAGTGTCATAATCAGCGGTACAAGCATCCAGCCCAGAAGCAGAACGACTGCTGGGGCCATCATGATGCGGGCCGCGGATCGGGAAGCCTTGGTCGCCATTGGATACATCTCCTCCGTTGACGGTCAGCCAAATTAGGCTCCGTCATGCTACGACAACGTGTGGGCGTGAAAAGAGACTAAGGTGTCAGAGGGCAGCGGTCACGCCGCCCCCTGACTTGGGAGGAGCTGCTTAGCGGTAGCCAGCGGCTTCCATCGTTTCGTTCGCAATCGCTTGCGCCTTCTCAAGCGCTTCTTCAACCGACTGCTGACCGGCATAGGCTGCCGAGAACTCTTGGCTGACTTCGGTAGCCATCCCGGCGAACTCGGGAATAGCCACGAACTGGATGCCCACGTATGGTACCGGATCGACCGTTGGGTTGTTCGGGTCAGCGGCGTTGATGGAGTCCAGCGTCATCTTGGCAAACGGTACATCCTGGTAATTCGGATTCTCGTAGAGAGAGGTCCGCGCGCCCGGAGGAACGTTTGCCCAGCCTTCGTTTGCGGCGACAAGCTCGATGTAGTCCTTGGATGTGGCCCATTCGATGAACTGCTTGGCCGCGCTAGCCTTTTCTGTTCCGGCGGGAACCGCCAGTGCCCAGGCCCAGAGCCAGTTTGCACGCTTTTCGACACCCTCGGCGTTGGGCGCCAGAGCAAATCCAACACTGTCCGCAACTTCGGATTCGTCACCAGTCACAAACGAAGCAGCAACGGTTGCGTCGATCCACATGCCGCACTTGCCTTGATTGAACAGCGACAGGTTTTCGTTGAAGCCGTTCGT
>CAWUIX010000023.1:0-11638 GCA_963922395.1 uncultured Rhodobacterales bacterium
GATTTCTTTCTTCCCGATCGCGGTTTCTGTTTCGATTGGGCTATCGACGCTGGAGCCTGAGTATCGGGACATCCTCCGGTCGCTCGGAGCATCGCGGCTGGACATCTTTTGGAAGATTGCTTTGCCAAAGACGTTGCCGGAGTTCTTCGGAGCTTTGAAGGTCGCTGTCACGCTCGCGTTCATCGGGACAAATCTGATGGAAATTGTCTCGCCGCATGGACGGGGGTTGGGCGCCCTATTCGACAGCGGGAAGACGAACTCAGACTACCCGCTGATGTTCGCTGTTCTGATCGCTTTGGCCTTTCTTGGGATCGTTCTTTATTACATCGTCGTCGGTCTGGAGAAGATCTTCGCCGGATGGGCCGAACGCGAGGCCACTTGATCGCAGCGGCTCCAGCGCGGATTGCATCGTACGGCGCTTCGCCTTATATCCACCATCGAGAGGTTGGCGCGGGCAGGCGCCTCGCCAACCCGGTCAGGTCCGGAAGGAAGCAGCCGTAACGAGCCCCGCTTGGGTCGTTGTCCAGCCTCTCACCTTGTTCTGACAGAATATCAGAACGATCGTATCGATCTGCGATACTTAGGTCAGATCGTGAAACGCGCCCATCCAAACAGCCCAAGTATGATTAGGAGCAGCACGCCCGCCGCAACAATTGGAAGTGTTCCCAGCCGCCGCTGCGGGCTGCCTTTTGGCCATCCGCGTGAGACCGAAAACACCGCGATGGAAAACAACGCGGCCACACCTTGCCAGCCCAAGAAAGCCATGATCCGGTTTAGTCCGCGGGCAAAGCTGTCACCCGTTGGCTCCAGAAGCCAAAGCGCCAGAAAAGAGCCGGCCCAGGTCATCAGCCAGGCCGCGCTCCAGATCATGAGCCAGAGGCGTTTTCCGTCCATAGGCCTCAAGATGGGGTTATTCTTCCCGCGATGCCACCCGGTCTGGCTCCGCCTCTGCCCATTCTTCTAGTTGCTCTGCCAGCGCAATGTTGCCGCAATGAAGGATATCGTGGCGATCCAAAGTAGAGCCCGCGTTCCAGATGAGCTCGGCGCTTCGCAGGTGATCCCGGCGGTCGCGGGCCGGACAGAACTCTGATCCGTGGATGACCGTTCCCATCAGATCTCCGCCATACATGTTCACATGGGTTAGATCCGGATCGTATTGGAGCAGATATTCGACCGCGTCCGCGTGACCTTCCCAAGCCGCAATGTGGACCGCCGGCATCTCCTGTTCATCGGTCCAGTTCGGGTCGATGCCGATCGCGACCAGGCGTTTGACGTGCTCAAGCGGATCATCGAACCCCAGGACTCGGTGCATCATGCGGCGCGTCTCGTCTGTCAGTTGAGACGGATCAACCTTGCCATTGGCATTGCCTTCGGCGGCGTCTGCCAAAAGCGTCTCGGTGGGGTCGAGCGGCGTGGCCTGCCCGGCCTGTTCGAGCACGCGGGCAACTTCGGGATTTCCGCGCATCCGCGCGAGCGCATAAGCCGTATGTCCCTGGTAAGGTGCGGTTCCATCGGCGCCGTGTTGTATTAGTAGCTGTGCGATCTCTGCCGAACATCTGCGCCGGGCCGCCTGGTGTAATCCGGGTATGACCACGTTTGGTTGACCGGACGGGTGTTGAGCGACACCTTCGTTGGGATCTGCGCCTGCCTCAAGAAGCAGTCGCACCATATCGGCATCGTCGAAGTCCATGGCACGGGGCAGTGCATTCGTGCCATCGGAGCGGGCCCCGTATTCAAGGAGCAGCTTCAGACCGTCAGTATGCCCGAGCTCCGTAGAATGGTAGAGAGATTCGTTGTCGTTTGGATCAGCGCCATTTTCCAGGAGCCAGCGCGCGAGATTGACATTCCCGGCATGACCGAGGGCTCCGTAAAGCGCCGAGAGGCGATGTTCGGATCCCGGGCCTGATGGGTAGCTGTCATTGACGTCTGCGCCGTGCGCGAGAAGTAAGTTCGCGATCCGTAGGGGTGCACCGGATCCATCGGGATGAGCACGCCAGTGCTGTGAGAACGTCAGGTGGAGGATCGGCGAACGAACGCCAATCACTTGAGTGGCAGCATGCGGGTTCTTCTCAATCGCGCGTTCGACGGCGCCGAAATCGTAAAGCGCGATCTGCAGGCCAAGGTTTGCGTCAGACAGACCGGGATCTTCGGCGAGGAGTCGGTCGACGACCCAGTGCTGGCCGTAGAACAGCGCAATCTTCAAACGATCGGCACGGGCCTCGGTGTCCAGTGATGCCAGTTCCAATGAGAGCTTGAGTTTCGGCCAACTGTCATAGCCGTGCTCCCGGGCGATGACGTGCAGAGCGTCGGCATGTTTGAACTCCGTGCGCGGGCCCAACACGTCCAATGCGCGCCGCATCGCATCCGGGTCGCCTGCGCTGACGTCCTGGCGAAGACGCTTGGCTTGTCGTCTAAGTGAGGAAAGAGAAAGGGTCATCGGTGTCCTCCAAGCGCCCGGTGGTCCGCCGATCGGGCAAGAAGAACCGATGGAATGGGTTCTTAGTTCATTGGGGTGGCGCTGGCGCCTTTCCGCGGACCCGGATGCCGCCCCTGACGGCAGGGCCAGGTTATCTTCGCTTGCACATTCGGGCAACTGCTAAGAGGGCGGTTTACCCCGCTTGGGCGGCGGCCTAATGTTTGGGTTTGAGCGAACCATCACGGGTGCCCATGTCCGATTCCCCATCCACCGGCTATCAGGTCCTTGCCCGGAAGTACCGGCCCGAGACCTTTGCCGATCTGGTAGGCCAAGACGCGATGGTTCGGACACTCAAGAACGCATTTGAGGCCGACAGGATCGCGCAGGCTTTTGTCCTGACTGGGATACGCGGGACAGGAAAGACGACCACGGCGCGGATTGTCGCGAAGGGGATGAACTGTATTGGTCCCGATGGAAAGGGCGGACCGACGACAGAGCCTTGCGGTGTCTGCGAGCACTGCGTCGCCATCTCAGAAGGCCGTCATGTTGATGTGCTGGAGATGGATGCGGCCTCACGTACCGGAGTTGGCGACATCCGGGAGATTATTGAGAGCGTCGCCTATCGTGCAGCGTCCGCTCGCTACAAGGTCTACATCATCGACGAGGTTCACATGCTGTCGACCAGCGCGTTCAACGCGCTGCTTAAGACGCTTGAAGAACCGCCGGAGCATGTGAAGTTCATCTTCGCAACGACGGAGATCCGGAAGGTGCCCGTCACAGTGCTTTCGCGCTGCCAGAGGTTTGACCTCCGGCGGATCGAACCGGAAATCATGATCGGTATGCTGCAGAAGATTGCAGGCTCTGAAGGGGCCGCAATCTCCTCAGACGCTTTGGCGCTGATCACGCGCGCGGCCGAAGGGTCCGCAAGGGATGCAACCTCGCTCCTCGATCAGGCGATCAGTCACGGGGCGGGCGAGACAACTGCCGATCAGGTTCGGGCAATGTTGGGCCTTGCAGATCGCGGGCGGGTTCTTGATCTTTTCGAGCTGGTCATGTCGGGGGACGCGGCTGGTGCGCTTGCGGAGATTTCGTCCCAATACGCCGATGGCGCCGACCCCATGGCGGTCCTACGAGATCTGGCTGAGGTGACGCACTGGCTGTCCGTCATCAAGATCACGCCGGACGCGGCAGAAGACCCGACCGTCTCACTCGAAGAACGCGCGAGGGGGAAGGCGCTGGCAGAGAAATTGCCGATGCGCGTACTGACCCGCATGTGGCAGATGCTGCTGAAGGCCCTCGAAGAGGTGGCGCAAGCGCCCAATGCCATGATGGCGGCGGAGATGGCCTTGATCCGGCTAACACACGTTGCGGACCTTCCAACGCCTGAAGAACTCGTGCGGAAACTTGGCGACGCGCCACCGTCACCCCCGCCCGCCGGTGGCGGAGGAGGTGGGCGTTCTGTAACCAATACTTCGGCTGGCGAAGAGGCGCGATCCACCCAGCGACCCGTCTCTTCGGGCGGTCCCGCCGTTCAAGCGGCAGCTATTGCACCGAGCCCAGAAACGTCCCTTGCGCGGTTTCCGACGTTCGAGAGCGTTGTCGACCTCATCCGAGCCAATAGGGATGTGCAGCTTTTGATTGAGGTTGAGACGGGTGTGCGACTGGTCGCCTACGCGCCGGGCCGGATCGAATTCACCCCTGCTGATAACGCGCCTGCAGATCTCGCCTCGAAGCTTGGACAAAGGCTGAAGCTTTGGACCGGCGTGAGATGGGCGGTAAGCGTTACGGCAACAGGAGATGCGCCGACAATCGCGGAGGCGCGCGATGAAACCCAGGCGGAAGCCGAGGCGGAGGCCGCCAATCATCCGCTCGTGAAGGCCGTATTTGCTGCCTTCCCCAAGGCAAAGATCAAAACCGTGACCAGTCGCGCCGATATCGAAGCGCAAGTCGCGGAAGACGCGTTGGGAGAGGTCGAAGAAGAATGGGATCCGTTTGAAGAAGAGTGATGGATCCCGCTGACTTGCAGCACCCGGTGGCCACGCGTATCTGAACCCTAACTTTCCGAACCGAGAGGATCGACCAAATGTTCAAAGGATTGGGCGGCATTGCCGATATGGGCAAGATGATGAAGGCCGCACAAGAGATGCAAGGCAAGATGGAGCAAATGCAGGAAGATCTTGCTGCGCTCACAGTCACGGGCGAGAGCGGTGCTGGCCTTGTGAAAGCGACAGCGACGGCCAAGGGCGAGTTGACGGCGCTAGACATCGACCCGTCGATCTTCAACGCAGATGACAAGGAAGTCGTCGAAGACCTGATACTGGCCGCGATCAAGGACGCTCAGCAGAAAGCCCAGGAGAAGAGCGCCGAAGAAATGCGGAAGCTGACGGACGGCATGGGGCTTCCTGCCGATATGAAGCTTCCGTTCTAGCGGTCAGGACGTGTTCTGAATGAAGCCATCCGCAGAGATTGAGACCCTTATCGAGATAATGTCCAAGCTTCCCGGTCTTGGGCCTCGGTCTGCAAGGCGGGCGGTGCTTCATCTCATCAAAAAGCGTTCGATCCTGTTGAACCCTCTGGCCGACGCGATGCGTGCGGTTGGAGAGACGGCTCGGGAGTGCCTTAACTGTGGGAACATCGGAACAGGCGACATCTGTGCAATCTGCCAATCCGAGAAACGGGCAACGGGCGAGATCTGCATCGTTGAAGATGTTGCCGACCTTTGGGCAATGGAACGGGCTGGGGTGTTTTCCGGGCGGTATCATGTACTGGGTGGCACGTTGTCGGCTTTGGACGCCGTTGGACCAGAGGACCTGCGCATTCCGAAACTCCTGGGTCGGGTGGCATCGGAAAATATAAGCGAGGTCATTCTTGCGTTGAATGCAACCGTGGATGGACAAACGACGGCGCACTACATCGCGGAACAGTTGCCAGATTCCGTCTCGGTCACATCGCTCGCACAAGGTGTGCCGATTGGCGGCGAGTTAGACTACCTTGATGACGGGACGATAGGCGCCGCGCTGAAAGCGCGAAAGAGATTCTAGGCTGGTCTACCCAACCTTGCACATGTCACACGCATCCGGCGCACATCCTGGAGGTTGCGGGGCGCCATCAATTGACGATAGGTGCGTAGAAAAAGTACGTGCCATGTCTTCTATTGTCTCCATCCAGAACCTGAACAAGACCTATGAAAGCGGCTTTATCGCCCTTAAGGATGTCTCTCTGGATATTCGCGAAGGTGAGATTCTTGCGCTGCTAGGCCCCAATGGGGCGGGGAAGACGACGCTGATCTCGACCATCTGCGGAATTACGACGGCCACATCTGGTCGGGTTATCGTTGGTGGCCACGATATCATAACCGACTACAGGGCCGCACGTCGCCTTATTGGGCTTGTACCGCAAGACATAAGCCTTGAACCGTTTGAGACGGTAACCAACACCGTGAACTTTTCGCGCGGATTGTTTGGGTTTCCGCGCGATCCCGCGTCGCTTGAGGTGACGCTTCGCAAGCTTTCGCTTTGGGACAAGAAGGATGCCCGGACGATGGAGTTGTCGGGCGGGATGAAGCGGCGTGTTCTGATTGCCAAGGCGCTGTGTCACGAACCGCGTGTTCTATTTCTCGATGAGCCCACGGCCGGAGTCGACGTCGAACTGCGGCGAGACATGTGGAACATCGTGGCGGATCTCAAGGCCGACGGCGTGACCATCATTTTGACGACCCACTACATCGAAGAGGCAGAGGCGATTGCCGATCGGATTGGGATCATCTCGGGCGGTGAGATTCTTCTTGTCGAAGAGAAGGCGGACTTGATCCGACGCATGGGTCAGAAGCAACTGTTGGTCGAGTTATCTTCGCCGATGGAGATGCTGCCGCGTTCGTTGGAGGACTATGCACTTGAACTCCAAGACGACGGTAAATCGCTTGTTTATACCTACGACCGTCAGGCCGAGCGAACGGGGATAAGGCGGCTCTTGAATAATCTCGATGACGCCGGGATTCGCTTTGCCGACGTCCAAACCCGGCAATCCTCGCTCGAAGATATCTTCGTCGATTTGGTGAAGGAGCGGTCGGAATGAACCTGAACGCGGTTATGGCGATCTACCGGTTTGAGATGGCGCGGACCTTCCGCACGCTGCTTCAGTCGATTGTATCGCCAGTACTCTCCACCTCACTGTACTTCGTTGTCTTTGGCGCGGCGATTGGGAGCCGGATCCAAGAAGTGGAAGGTGTCAGCTATGGTGCCTTCATTGTACCCGGCCTGATTATGCTGTCAGTCTTGGTGCAGTCGGTATCAAACGCAGGGTTTGGGATCTATTTCCCCAAGTTCATCGGGACGATCTATGAGCTTTTATCAGCTCCGGCTTCCTTTCTTGAAATCACTGCGGGGTATGTTCTTGCCGCTGCCACCAAGTCACTTTTGATCGGACTGATCATTCTGGGCACTGCGTTCTTTTTTGTGGATCTTAGGGTCGAATACCCGGTGCTTATGCTGGTCTTCCTGATCCTAACTTGCCTGAGCTTCAGCCTGTTTGGCTTTATCATCGGGATCTGGGCGCAAAGTTTCGAGCAGCTGCAGTTGGTGCCACTTCTCGTGGTGACACCACTCGTATTCCTTGGGGGCTCTTTCTACTCGATCTCGATGCTGCCGCCGGTTTGGCAGACGATCACCCTGTTCAACCCGGTGGTCTACCTGGTGTCAGGGTTCCGGTGGTCTTTCTTTGGGCTAAGCGACGTTGCCGTGGGGTGGAGCTTACTCGCGATCTTTGCCTTTATGGCAATCTGCATCGCGATCATTTCGTGGATCTTCAAGACCGGGTATCGGATCCGAAAGTGATCTGTTGTTTATTCTCGCATTCTGAACAATCCATCTTTATCGGACCGATTACTTCAAAGACCTGGGTGAGTATCACGAAATTTCCCCAGAGTTAGCCGCAATCGACCCAATGGCTGGCCGAATTGCCGCGCACCTTCTGTGCATCGGACGTAACGAGGACACACGCTATGACTGCTATCATAAACCGCCTGAAGGACAGCATTCAGCCCGGCGCGCAGCGCGACCAGTCGCTGGAAGCTCGGATGTACAAACTGTCTGTTGAGCGTCAGGCACCGGTGACGACAGCTGTTCGCCTTTTTGGCTAGGCTGCGCGCAAACACGGGACACACTTAAAGAAAAAGCCCCGCAGAAATGCGGGGCTTTTCTTCATTCTAAGACGCGGTCTTAGCGGTCATCGTCTTCGTCGCCGCTACTCTCTGGCAAGTTGAAGAAGCTATCTGCGTCCGGCACTTCAGTGTCCGCCTCTTCCTCATCATCCGTGTCGGTCAACGAGAAGGTCTCCAGTCCGGAGATGGCCGTCGGGATCTTTGGCTCTTCCGGCATTCCAAGGCTCTGTTCCGTCGAGACCAGCTTGCGCCGCTCGTCGTCGGTCATGACCTCACCTTCCTTCGCCCGCTTCGCCGCAGCCTTTTGAACGGCAGCATCGAGCTCTGTCTGTTTGGTCAGGCCGAGTGCAACCGGATCTACAGGTTGGATGTTCGAGATGTTCCAATGGGTGCGTTCACGGATCGACTGAATAGTCGGCTTCGTCGTGCCCACAAGTTTTGAAATTTGCGCATCAGTAAGTTCCGGATGGAACTTCACGAGCCACAGGATTGCGGCCGGCCGATCCTGGCGCTTTGACAGGGGCGTGTAGCGCGGACCGCGACGCTTTTCCTCACCGACTGCAGCGGCATTGTACTTGAGCTGCAGCTTGTAGAGCGGATCTTGTTCCGCTTTGGTGATCTCTACCTGCGTCAGCTGATTGTTCTGGATTGGATCAAATCCACGCACACCTGCGGCCACGTCGCCGTCGGCGATCCCCTGAACCTCAAGCTCATGCAAACCACAGAAATCAGCGATCTGCTTGAAGCTAAGCGTCGTATTGTCCACCAACCAAACGGCGGTTGCTTTTGCCATGATCGGTTTGTTCATCAACCTTCTCCTCAGGACACGTCTCTCCCCTTGCCGGAAAACGGCTGTTCCGGGCTGGAACGGTTCCTCGTTTTCGGGGAGGTTGGCGGGGATATAAGGGTTTCGAGGTCGGGAGAAAAGAGGAAATGCGCGCGATTGTCTTTGCCCTGTGTCTTATGCCCTTCGCAGCTTTCGCCGAAGGGGAACAAGCTGGCAAATTCGACTACTATGTCTTGTCGCTGAGTTGGTCGCCAACGTGGTGCAGCCTAGAGGGAGATGTTCGAAACTCCGCGCAGTGCTCAAGGGATCGCGCTCTCGGGTGGGTGCTGCATGGTCTGTGGCCACAGTTTGAAAGGGGCTGGCCGAGTTATTGCCGTGGAAGCGCCCGAAATCCCTCCCGGAGCGACACGGCGGCGATGGCGGATATCACCGGGACGGCGGGCCTAGCCTGGCATGCGTGGAACAAGCATGGGCGATGCTCTGGCTTGACCTCTGATGACTATTTCGAGGCGGCCAGAACCGCGTTTGATGCTGTCGAAAAGCCAGGGGTTCTGCGCGAGCTGACTGATGCTGTTCGGCTTCCCGCCGATGTGGTTGAGGCCGCATTTCTTGAAGTGAATCCAGAGCTCTCTGCCGACGGGATTACGATCACCTGTAAATCAGGGCGCATTCAAGAAGCCAGGATCTGTCTGTCCAAGTCCTTAGAGCCGAGAACCTGTGGTATGGACGTCATCCGCGACTGTCAGATGCGCGATGCGCTTTTAGAACCGGTTCGCCGTTAGGGTGCCACTCGTAGAACGATCTTTCCGATATGTTCTGACGACTCCATGCGTTCGTGAGCCTTTGCTGCATCCTCAAGGTCGAACTCCGAATCCATGACCGGCGCCACCTTTCCCGCCTCGAGGAGAGGCCACACATACTGGCGTAGCTCTTCCGCGATTCGGGCTTTAGCCTGGATGCTCTGCGGCCGGAGCGTTGAGCCGGTCATTGTCAGGCGGCGCACCATGAGCTGAGCGAAGTTTACTTCCACCTTCGGGCCTTGGAGAAACGCGATCTGAACGAGGCGACCGTCGTCCGCCAGAGCGCGAAGGTTTCGCGGGATGTAGCTGCCCCCGACCATATCCAGAATCAGATTTGCGCCGCCTTCGGCTTTGAGGACTTCGACAAAATCATCGTCGCGGTAGTTGATCGCGCGTTCAGCCCCGAGCTCTTCACATGCGGCACATTTGTCTGCCGAACCCGCCGTCGCATACACCCGCGCACCAAGGGCATGTGCAAGCTGGATTGCTGTCGTCCCGATTCCCGACGAGCCCCCGTGCACCAGAAAACGCTCGCCCGCGCTTAAACCACCGCGCATGAATACGTTCGACCAAACGGTAAAGAATGTCTCTGGCAGGCACGCAGCCTCCTTCAGACCCAGCGGGCCAGGCACGGGAAGACAATGGGCCGCCGGCGTCACGACAAAATCCGCATAGCCGCCGCCGGGCAACAAGGCGCAAACCTCGTCGCCAACCTTTAAACCAGTCACACCGGAACCCAGCTCCGCAACGATCCCCGACGCCTCGAGGCCCGGGAGATCGCTTGCACCCGGCGGTGGATTGTACGCCCCTGCGCGTTGCAGGGCATCGGGTCGGTTGACACCTGCATATGCCACCTGAAGCAGCACTTCCCCATGGCCTGGCGAGGGCTTCGACCGTTCTGCCGGAACAAGGACCTTCGGCCCGCCGGGTTCTGAGATCTCTACGGCGCGCATGCTGGCACTAACCATTGGTAGACCAACGCCCTGGCACATCGCTGCGCGGCGTACCTGGGGCTTTGATGCGGGAAAGAATGCGGTCGGGCAGATTGACCAGATCTTTCAGAACCGGCGTTTTGCGCACCTGGGCTTTCACCTTCTCAATGCGCATGACGTCCTCGATCCGACGATCCAGGAAGTCCCACGTGTCCCGATGGTCCGGGCTGTCGTCGCCGAGCCAGTAAAGAACCGTCGCGCTGTATACGCCAGACAAGGTCGCACGTTTCGAGTACCAGTTGATATCGACGGATGTATCGCCCAGCGCGATCCAGATCGAATCCGCCGTTTCCCAGATCAGTTTGGCTCCGATGGGAGCATTCTGAGGAAGTGCAAACAGCGTCGCGCCACGACGAACTGCCTCTCGATCGTTCGCGAGTTCCAGTCGCAGGCGCACGGCACCCGCCACGCGGTCGCGAAATCGCATCTCGGACCAATCCTGGGCCGCAATTCGTTCCACCATCTGTTGGTCGCCCAAGCGGTGGAATGCGATGGCGAGATCAAGGGCGCCACGGGGTGCTGCGATACGTGCAGTATCAGGATCCACGCCGCTGTCTTGAATGGCCGCAGCATAGGCCGCGGGCGACCAACCATCGAACGCAACATGGGGCAAGGCAGCTTCAACAAGGGTCTGAAGGGTTTCGGAAACAGGCTCTGTCACGGGTCATACCTTTCGCGCGTTGCTACGGTGGACAACGTATTGCGCCTTTGCTATACGGCCACCTCCTGCAAATCTTGCAACTCTTAACCTAGAAAGGTGGTGACAACCACATGCAGGTCAGTGTTCGCGACAACAACGTCGATCAGGCGCTCCGCGCCCTGAAGAAGAAGCTGCAGCGTGAGGGCGTATTCCGCGAAATGAAGCTTCGGCAACATTTCGAGAAGCCCTCTGAGAAGAAAGCGCGCGAGAAGGCCGAGGCCATCCGCCGCGCCCGAAAACTCGCACGCAAGAAGGCCCAGCGCGAAGGGCTCCTCTAAGCCGCGACTTCAGCACTGGCGGTTCCGGCAACGGACCCGCACGACGACCCCCGAGGCAGCGCCCGGGGGTTTTTCGTTTGGAACTCGACACTCAGCCCTTGGCCTCTAGATGGCGAGCGATGGTGACGCGCAACGACCTCTCAATCTATGACACTGTCGCTGACCACTGGTGGTCCGACGATATCCGCTGGGTTCGAACCCTAAAGAACATGGTTCCGGCGCGGCTGAAGTGGTTCGACCGCGAGATTGATTGGGCCGGCAAACGGGTGCTCGATCTGGGATGTGCAGGTGGTTTCATGGCCGAAGCCATCCATGATCGCGGGGCGACGGTGACCGGCATCGATCCTGCGTCAGAGGCAATTGCCGCCGCCCGCACCCATGCCGAACAAACACGTCGCGCGATCACCTATGATGTTGGGCAGGGTGAGGCTTTGCCCTACTCTGCGGAGAGCTTTGATGCGGTGGTCTGTGTCGATGTCCTGGAGCATGTGGCCGACCTTGGGAAGG
>CAWUIX010000024.1:0-11609 GCA_963922395.1 uncultured Rhodobacterales bacterium
TTAAAGTATTTGGACAACAAGGGGTGCGACGCCACAGCCCGCCGGATCGCCATCGCGCTCTCGACCTGACGCTGTACGAACTCGAACCCTTCGAGTTCCACCTGACGCCGTCCCACGTCCAACGAGGCAATGATCTGATAATTTGGAGATGTCGAGGTATGCGTCATGTACGCCTCATGGAACGCCTGCTCTACATCCCCTTTGAACATCTGATCGTTCACGTGGATCATCGACCCCTGTCGTAGCGAGGTCAGGGTCTTATGCGTCGACTGTGTTGCATACACACGAACCCGCGCATCCGGCGGCGGAATAAGCCGGGTGTTCAGAAGCGTCTCGGTGTCTGCGCCGTCCAGCTCTTTTTGCTGTGCCTCATAGGCATCTGCATGCGCCCGGGCCTTTAACTGTTTGCGCAGGTAGTTCGCCGCACTCATCCCTGTCCGCTGCCGGTAGAACGGGCTGAACGCGGCAAAGGCGAACCAGGCCTCATCCCACAGAAAGATCAGATCCTTCTTGATCGCCAGGCACTCTTCCATCACCCGTTCGACGTTGTAGACCAACCCATCGAAGGTGCAGTTGGTCAACAGGACCATCCGCACCCGATCAAGCTCTCCCGCCTCCTTGTACTTCAGTAAAGTCGCCTTGATCTCGTGAACCGGAACGGCGCCGTACATCGAGTACTGGTGCAAAGGATAGCTATCCATGTAGGCCACGCGCGCGCCGGCCAGCACCATCCCGTAATGGTGCGACTTGTGACAGTCCCGGTCGACAAGGACGATGTCGCCCGGTCGCACCAGCGCCTGAACAACAATCTTGTTGCACGTTGAGGTCCCGTTGGTGGCAAAGAAGGTCTGCTTCGCGCCAAAGGCGCGCGCTGCCATATCCTGTGCCTCTTTGATTGGCCCCCGCGGCTCCAACAGACTATCGAGCCCACCCGACGTCGCGGACGTCTCCGCCAGGAAAATGTTTGGCCCATAAAACGCGCCCATATCCTGAATCCAATGCGACCGGCTGATCGATTTCCCGCGGCTGATCGGCATCGCGTGGAACACGCCGGTCGGCTGCTTGGAATACTCCTTCAGCGCCGTGAAGAAGGGCGTCTTGAAGCGCCGGTTCACGCCGCGAAGGATGTTGAGGTGCAACTCAAGGAAGTCTTCCTGATTGTAGAACACCCGACGACACGTTCCCAGATCGAGAGCAGCGATGTCCTCCGCCGACCGATCTGTCACCAAGTAAGCATCCAGTTCAGGCCGCACCTTGGCGATCAACCGACAACACTCTGGCCCGTACTGGCTGGGTTGAAGCGCATTCACCTCATCGTCGTTCGAGGCCTGGGAGATATACCGCGTCAGGATCGGCAGCGCGTTCTTAGACTTCAGGATCAGGCCGGGCCGCACCACGACCGCCTGGATGTTGTGGTTGAACAGAATGGCGATCAACGCATCCTCTAGCGAAGGGACGACCACAGGTTCGTAGATGAACGCATCTTCCGGACGTCGCATCCTCTGCAGGCTGGATCGCAGCCACTTGTCCTGATGCTCGTTAACGGAATCGACAATCAAAACCTCGAAATACGGGCGTCCTAGAGCGCGCGCCTCTGGCGCAAGACTCGTCTCGTCCTCGAAGTCTTCGCCGTCGATCTCATCCGCTAAAAGCGGAATAGTCCTGCGACGGTAGGCTCCGGTCGCAAGCGCACGGCTCGTCCGCCGCACAGATACGGCCAGATCATCAATGTTCCGCGCCTCAAGGAGCCGGCGGAGATGCTCAAATGCGGACCGCCCGGGAAACGCCCAGTACTCTTCGATGGGCGCCAACGCTTCGAAAAGGCTCTCTGCCCGGGCAAGCTGCCGGTCGCGCGCCGCCGCGCTCAGGTTTCCATTGCTCAGGGCCTCAACGACCTCGCGCAACGCACTCCACCGGTCGGCACGCAATTGCGTCGCACTGAAATAGTCGCCGATCGACGGCAAGTCTGCGTCACTCGCGTGCAGGTTCATCGCGTCCTCCCGGTCCCCCGTCACACCACAGTGGAATCAAACTATGCACTATTGCGGCCCAGAGCGCCCCTTAAACATTGCAACGGATGCGGATTGCCCCGCTGGCTCACTCTCGGTCTGCAGGGCTGTACGAGGATCAGCAGCGCTCGTTCCAGCCCGTGACCCCTGCTGCGGGATCTCCAAAGGACCCAAAGTATGCAGATAGGCATCGGCCCCGCTCGCCCGGTCGTAAACCGGAAAGTCAGCGGCGCGATCCCGGAAGCTCTTCAGCACCTGCCCCAAGCCGCGAAGCCCCGCTTCGCGCTGACGCCGCACCAGATCGAGATCCACCTCAATGGGGAACATATCTTCCTGGCCCGCCGATTGATGCAGGACAGTCGCTGCTGGATCGACAACCAGCGACCGACCAACACCACCTGCTCCGAGCCCATTCACGTCGAAAACGTAGCACTGAAACTGCGCAGCGGTCGCCCGCGCAATGGAAAGCTCAGCGTCGCGGTCGGTCGTCCCTGTCAGAACCGGGTGCAACAGGACCTCCACACCCTGGCTGGTCAGTTGACGCGTAGTCTCCGGAAACCAGATGTCATAGCAGATCGAAAGGCCGAAGCGCCCAACCTCTGGGACGTCGAAGATACAGAACTCAGTTCCCGCGGCGATCCCCGCCTCATAAGGCAGAAACGGAAACATCTTCGAGTACCGTGCCACGATCTCACCATCCGGATTGATCACAACGGATGTGTTAAAGATTCTACCATCCTCGGCCTTCTCGAACATCGACCCAGGGATCAGCCAAATCCGGTGCCGGCGGGCGTCATCCTGAAACTGCGCCAAAGCGTCGTTCGGAAAAGGCTGCGCAAATCGGTCCAGCGGCCCGTATGGCGCAAGCTCTGAGAACAGAACCATCTGCGTCCACGGGAACCGCGCCATTAACACATCAATCCGGTGGCGCATCGCTTCCACGTTGGAATGGAGCGCGGCCACGTGCATCTGGACACCAGCAATGGCGAACGGGGTCATAGGGGTTATTCCTTCAACATGTCCTCAGCGTCGCGACGCATACAGGATTTCGAGCGGTACGCCAGGCCACATACTACCGGCCTTCAGGCGCACCTCTTCCTCGACAAACGGTACCACTTCATAAGTCGGGCGCAACCAGACCTCCCCGCCGATCAAAAGGTCGGCGGCGTACAGGCACTCACCACGATACAAGGCGACGACCCGATATTCCGAAACCGATGCGGAAGGCGCGAATCAAAGAGGTACCCGTCCCCGGGGTTCAGAACCCGAACCTGATCTGCAACCGTCACTTCAATAATCCCCTCGATCACGATCCCGGCCTCTTCTGCCTCATGGCTCAGCATATCTGGCCCCGTATCCGCCCCCGGAGGATAGGTCTCATGCAACATCTGCAAAGAATGCGCAGAGGCATTCCCCAATTGGCGAAGGCTCAAACGGGCATCGAGCCCGTGGTCCTGCGGGACCAACTCGGTGAATTCCCCTGCCGCATAGAAATACTTCGGCGTGCCGCCGGCCTCCTCAACCTCCGCAAAAAACTCAGACAGCGACATCGGGATCGCGTCCAGAAGACTCTTCAATGAGGACACCGAAGGAGAGGTTTTATTCTGTTCGATCAGAGAGATCGTCCCATTAGTCAGTCCGGCCATCGCTGCCAGCTCCCGCTGCGACAGACCGCGTGCCTCCCGGACATTCTTTAACCGAGTCCCGATTTCCATACGATCCTCATGATGAATTTATCAAACACTTCGGAACATACACTGTGAACCCGGAAACACTAGACTATTCGTCCTTACCTTCATCTTGGTTCAGAATTCGGGCCGCATTGAGAGCGATAGCGTTCCGCGCGCGGATTGGTGCCGGAGGCGTCGATATTGACAATTAAACTAAACATTGTCACGAAATTCTAAGCGCGCCCGGCGCAATTTCTAAACGGAGTGTCCCATGGCCACCACGACTGCGAAGAAGCCGAAACCCCCGAAACGCAAAACCCCGGCAAAAGCTAAGGGGCCGACAAATGCCACACTGATCCAGCGCCGCGATGCCGCTGTTGCCCGTGGTGTCGCCTCTGCCGCGCCGGTCTATGCCGCCCGTGCCGAGAATGCGGAACTTTGGGACGTGGAAGGCAATCGCTTCATCGACTTTGCAGGCGGCATTGCCGTGCTGAACACCGGGCACCGCCACCCCAAAGTCGTTGAAGCCGCTAAGGCGCAAGAAGATCTCTATACGCACACCTCCTTCCAGGTCGTCCCTTATGAGCCTTACGTCGCTCTCGCTGAGAAGTTGAACGCCCTCGCACCTGGAGATGCTCCCAAGAAATCCCTTCTGGTGACCACCGGCGCCGAAGCCGTCGAGAACGCCGTGAAGATCGCTCGGGCCTACACGGGCCGTCCTGGGGTCATCGCATTCACGGCAGGCTATCACGGCCGCACACTCCTGACGCTTGGAATGACCGGAAAGGTCTCACCCTACAAAAAGGATGTGGGGCCCTTCCCTGCCGATATCTTCCGGGTGCCTTTCCCCTCCGTCCGGGACAAGATCACGGTCGAGGACAGCCTGCGGGCCCTTGAAATGCTTTTCCTCACAGACGCCCAGCCGGACCGCGTTGCCGCCATCATCCTAGAGCCTGTCCTCGGCGAAGGCGGCTATCACCCGGCCCCGGCGGAGCTGATCCAGGGTCTCCGCGCCGTCTGCGACAAGCATGGCATCCTCCTGATCTCCGATGAGGTTCAAGCCGGCTTTGGGCGGACCGGCACGTGGTTCGCCATCGAACATTCCAACGTCGTCCCTGATCTGATCACCGTCGCCAAATCGATGGCCGGCGGCTACCCGCTTGCGGGCGTTATCGGCCGCGCCGATGTGATGGACGCGCTCGATCCCGGCGGTCTGGGCGGGACCTATGGCGGCAACCCGGTGGCCTGCGCCGCCGCGTTGGCCGCGATCGAGGCGCTTGAGAAAGAAAACCTCCTCACACGGTCTACAGAGCTTGGGGAGGTCTTCCGCGCCCGGTTGGCAGTAATTGGTGCCCGGGTCGCCCCCTACCGGATGTGGGACATCCGCGGATTGGGCGCCATGCTCGCAGTTGAGTTCACAACCGACTTTGAGACGGCAAGCCCTGATGCAGCCCTCACCAAATCGATCATTGCCCACGCTATGAAGCGCGGCCTGATCCTGCTTTCTTGCGGCATGCACGGAAACGCGGTCCGGATTATGGTTCCGCTCACCGCCTCTGACGCGATCGTCGAAGAAGGGCTGCAAATCTTCGAAGCGGCCCTCGCCGATGCAATCGCCGAAGAAACCGGCGCCTGAGACTAGAAAACTCTGGGGCGGCGCCGAGCCGCCTCACGCCCCACTCAGTGCACGCACCAGAGCAGGCAGATCAGCAACACAGTCGATCACATGATCAGCACCCGCGCCTTTCAGTTCGGCCTCTGCCGCAGCCCGCAGATCGGCTACCTCTTCTGGCGACAGCGCGGCAAATGTCTCTTCGGTCATACCAACCGCATTCCCGGACAGCGCCACGCCAACCGTCACGCACCCCGCAGCGCGGCCTTCCATGATCCCTGGGGCGGTGTCGTCCACCTTGATCAACCGCTCCGGTGGGTAAACGGCCATATCAACCATGCATTTGTAAATGCCCAACGGTCCGGGCCGCCCCTCAAGCAGATCATCCGAACAGACCAGCGCGTCCGGTGCAAACCCCTGAGCCGCCACGCGCGGAAGAACATGCTCCATAATCGACCGCGTGTACCCTGTGGTCGACCCGATCTTTAGGCCCATGCCGCGCAAGTCCTCGATCGCCTCGAGTGCACCGGGAATGAGGCGCGCTCGACCGACGACCGCCCCAACCGTCAGTGGCAAAAAAGCCTTATAAACCGCATCGATATCCCGCTGCTCTGGCGAATTCCCGTGACGCGCAGCCCAGCGCTCGGCCACCGGAGCCATGCCAAACATCGCCGCGATGTGATCTCGCTTGGGCAATCCCATCGGCCCTCGCGCCTCTGCCAATGACACGTCAACATCAAAGGTAGCGAAGGCCCGGACAAATGCCTCAGCAGGCGCGACAGAACCGAAATCAATAAGCGTCCCGGCCCAGTCAAAGATGACCGCACGAAACTCCATCACCACGCGACCCTAGAAAAACGCTTGGAGCCCCGTCTGCGCCCGCCCAAGGATCAGTGCGTGAATATCGTGCGTCCCCTCGTAGGTGTTCACAGTCTCCAGGTTCATCATGTGGCGGATCACCTGATATTCTTCCTGGATCCCGTTCCCGCCATGCATGTCCCGGGCCTGACGTGCGATCTCTAGCGCCTTCCCACAGTTGTTGCGTTTGACTAGGCTGATCATCTCTGGTGCGGCCCGCCCTTCGTCCATCAAGCGACCCACGCGAAGAGCCGCTTGAAGACCCAGCGTGATCTCCGTCTGCATATCCGCCAGCTTCTTTTGGAAGAGTTGGGTTTGCGCAAGCGGGCGCCCGAATTGCTTCCGGTCCAACCCATACTGCCGCGCTCGCATCCAGCAATCCTCGGCCGCCCCCATCACACCCCAGGCGATGCCGTAGCGGGCGCGATTCAAGCAGCCAAACGGACCTTTCAGACCCTGAACATTCGGAAGAAGCGCGTCTTCGCCCACTTCTACCCCGTCCATTACAATCTCGCCCGTCGTTGAGGTCCGCAGGCTCTGTTTCCCGCCAATCTTTGGTGCCGACAGCCCGGCCATGCCCTTCTCGAGAACGAAGCCTCGGATCTTTCCGTCATGCGCATCGGACTTTGCCCAGACAACGAACACATCGGCGAAGGGCGCATTCGAAATCCACATCTTCGACCCGGTCAGACGATAGCCGCCATCCGTCTTCTCGGCCCGCGTCTTCATGCCCGCCGGGTCAGATCCGGCATCGGGCTCTGTCAGACCGAAACACCCGATCCATTCCCCCGTCGCCAGCTTTGGAAGATACTTCTCTCGCTGTGCTTCGGACCCGTAAGCATAGATCGGGTACATCACGAGCGAGGACTGAACACTCATCATCGATCGGTAACCGGAGTCGACACGCTCGATCTCGCGCGCGACCAAACCATAGGTCACATATCCCGCACCAAGGCCGCCAAACTGCTCTGGCACAGTGATGCCCAAAAGGCCCGCTTCACCCATCTCCTGAAACCGTTCCGGTGCCACGGTTTCTTCGCGGTAAGCATCGGTCACCAGCGGTGCCAGCCGGTCATCCGCAAAGGCACGCGCCGCGTCACGCAGCATGCGTTCATCTTCCGACAACTGGTCGTCCAGATAAAACGGGTCTTCCCAAGAAAATGGTCCCAGATCAGGGCCGGTCCCTGGCTTCAACTCGGTCATGCGATTCATGGCACAGGCCTCCCTTAGCGTCGCCGCGGACATTGCCAGAACACGCGCCCGGCGGCAATCGCACTGGACCTTCGCCAAACTTCGGCGATGATCGGCGCGCAAGGGAGGATGACAGATGCACACCCCACTTTCCGGGATCCGCGTTCTGGACCTGACGAATGTTCTGGCAGGCCCGTTTTGCTGCCATCAGCTGGCGCATATGGGCGCAGAAGTGATCAAGGTCGAGGCCCCCGGACGAGGTGATCTGGCCCGTCAACTTGGCGCTGATCCGGATTTGAACGCCAAGAACATGGGGGTTTCGTTTCTCGCTCAGAATGCGGGCAAGAAATCGGTGACCGTGAACCTGAAGCATCCGGAGGGGCGTGCGCTCTTCCTTCGCCTCGTCAAAACAGCGGACGTGGTGGTCGAGAATTTTCGTCCCGGCGTCATGGACAGACTCAAACTCGGTTACGCCACACTCAAAACCAAAAAGCCGAACCTCATCTACTGCGCAATCTCGGGTTTCGGTCAGGATGGGCCGTGGATTCATCGCCCAGCTTATGACCAGATCATCCAGGGCGCGTCAGGCGTCATGTCGATTACCGGCGGCCCCGACAGCGCGCCTCTTCGTGTTGGTTACCCGATCGCGGATACCGTCAGCGGCCTGACTGCGGCCTATGCCATCGCAGCGGCCCTGAACGCACCTGAACGTGGCACATTCATTGACGTCTCAATGCTGGAATCTGTCCTTACCACAATGGGTTGGGTGGTCTCAAACCACCTGATCGCAGGCGTCACGCCAGCGGCAAATGGCAATGAGAACGTGACCTCGGCCCCGTCAGGAACATTCCAGGCCGGGGGAGGTCCCATCAACATTGCCGCGAACAAGGACGAACAGTGGGAGGCGTTGGCCAAACACCTAGGGCGCGAGGATCTGCTGTCTGATCCAGACTATGCGACGCGAGAAGATCGCAAGCGCAATCGTCATGTACTACGCGCCGAACTCGAAACCGTTCTTGTCACGCGCCCGGCTCGAGATTGGGCAAAAGAACTGAACCGAATAGGCGTCCCGGCGGGAGCCGTCTTGACGGTCCCGGAAGTACTGGAGATGCCCCAAGTGGCCGACCGGGGCCTTCTGGCCCAGTTCGAAAACGTGCCGGGCGTGGGGCGAGACATCGAGGTTGTGTCGGCAGGGTTCAAGCTCGATGGGGAAGCACCTCGCGTTGACGCGCCACCTCCTGTGCTCGGACAAGATGAGGAAGCGATCTGGGGCGCGCTGGGTCTGACCGCAGATGACCTCGACATGCTACGAGAAGACGGCGCGATCTAGGATCCGAACCTGAAGACGGTCCTCTGCCGGAATTCTTCTCCAGGTCTCAAAACAATCGAAGGAAATTCAGGGTGATGCGGGGCGTCCGGCCAATACTGCGGCTCGATCGCAATTCCAGCAACACCTCCGGCGTAAACCTGACACCCTGGTGCATCGGAATGCACCTCCATCCAAAGCCCGGACGGCGCGTCCAGTCGCGCGCGCAATCCGTATCCGCCCTCAAAACAGAAGTTATGGTCAAGGCTCGTATCCGGCGAGACAGCGCTCCGGTGGTCGTAGAGCGATCCACCGACATCAGCGATCTCTCCAGTCGGCACAGTATCCTCGTCAACGGGAAGGTACCGATCCGCCGGAACCGTCAGACGATGCCCGGACCATCCTCCAGGCCCGTCCAATGCCCAGACCCCGTGATGGGCGGGGTTGAAAAACCCTTCCGCGTCGATGGTTCCCTCGATGTCGAGCACAATCTCATGATCCGACAGCCGGTAGGTCGCGATCATCTCTTGCGTGCCTGGGAACCCACCTTCACCGTCCGGCATCGTCACAGACAGCCGAACGGCGTCCTCGCTTGCCTCCTCGATCCGCCAGATCTTGGCGTGCGTCCCGGCGGCCCCGGAATGCAGGCTGTGCCGCCCCGCCTGGTTCGCCTCGAACGTCAGCGCACGACCGGAGAGAGAGGCTTCCGCGTCCCGGATACGGTTCACCACTGGTGCCACGATCGGACCCGAGTATTTGAGGACGCCATCATAGTCCGGCATGTCCCGGCTGCCGACGGTCATGTTGGGCCCGTTATCGAGATGGACCGCCGCAAGACGCGCCCCATGGTCCAGAACCTCCACCCTAAGACGCCGGGATCGCAAGATAATCCGTTGAACCTCGCGCCCGTCGCTCAACGTGCCTGCGAATTCTATCTCGGCCACCATGCCACCCCCGCTGCTGGTATGTGCGTCTCACGATAGATCACGGATGACCCGCCATAATTAAACGCAAACCGATGCCCCAAGGTATCCCGGATGCGCAGGCCCTCTGGCAAAGTCTCAATCTCCAGCCCAACATCGTCCGCTGCCTCAGAGACGATCCGATCCCACAGCACATCATCCGGCCAGCCAGCCAGATACCGGACAGGCTCCTCTCCGACCAAGACGGGACGATCGTCCTTCGTCGCGATCTGAACCGGAGCGTCTCCGTCCAAGCGCTCGAACCAATGACGAATAGATCCGCCTCCAGCCGTCGGCAGGGCGTCCCACGGTGGCAGGCTCTCGACTTCTGTCACCTGAGCCGGAACGCCGGACAGTTCCGGCGGCAGTGGGACCGGGATTGTCAACTCGGGCGTTTTTGCATTGCTCCTTGGACCAACGATGACCTGACCGTCCACCGTGGAAAGGGCGGATATCAGCGGTGCGCCGATGGCCATCATCCCGGGGATCATGACAAGCTTGTAGGCGGAGAGATCAGAGGCATCCGGAGGCAGAATGTCCACCGACAACCCGGCACGCCTGAGCGCCCGGTACGCCGAAAAGACCAAGCGGAAGTAGTCGAAATCCATACCCTGCGGCTGCACCGCCCAGGCCCAGGCCGAGGCATAGTCGAAGACCAGTGCGACTGGCGCAGGAGCGAGGTCGATATCCGGTAAGGCAGCAATCTCCTTGGCCACTTCCCGCGCCTCGGTTAGGCCCGGCGCCTCCTCGCTATCGGGCCGCAACAGCCCGGCGTGATGCTGCTCCTGCCCAAAGGGTGCCTGCCGCCAGCGGAAATAGCACACTGCTTCCGCCCCATGGGCAAAAGCTTCCCAGGACCAAAGCCGCACCATCCCGGGCAGTGGCGCAGGGTTCCACGGTGCCCAGTTGACTGGCCCCGGCTGCTGTTCCATCACCCACCATCGGCCACGACCGACCGAACGGTAAAGATCATGGTGGAAAGCCTGAAAATCGGGATGGCCCTGCCGCAGGTAGGCCTGCTTCTCCGCCTCGCTTCCCTCGATCCGATCCAGAAGGAATCCCATCGGGTAGCTGTCCCAACTAGCGATATCGAGGTCATCCCCGACCGCGAAGTGATCAAACTCCAGCACACGACCCATGTAGTTGTGCAGGATCGGCGCATCGGACCCCGTACGGATGATCTCTGCCTGCACGCGGTTGAACCGCACCACCTGATCGGACGAGAACCTCCGGAACGCCAGGACGTGAGACGGGTTTGGTTCCGTCACCGTGCCATTGGGGAGCTCGATCTCGTCAAAGCTGCCGTATTCCATCGACCAGAACACGTTGCCCCAGGCACGGTTCAATGCATCCGTGGACTGGTACCGTGCTGAAAGCCAATCACGGAACGCGTCCCGCGCTCCCTCCGAATAGCTCAACGTCGTGTCATGGCATCCGTACTCGTTATCGGTCTGCCAGGCGGCGATGTGCGGGTTACGCCCGTATCGGGCAACAAGCGCAGTGACGATCCTGCGACACTCCCCAAGATACCCCTCGTGCGAGAAGCAATAGTGCCGCCGAGACCCAAAGATGCGCTCCCGTCCCTCGGCGTCCCGCGCCAGCATGCCTGGATGCGCATCGACAACCCATTTCGGGGGCGTCGCGGTTGGTGTGCCTAAGACGATCTTCAGGCCCGCCTCGCCCAGCACATCAATCGCCTGGTCCAACCACTCCCACTCAAACCGTCCAGGTTCAGGCTCGATCCGGCTCCAGGCGAACTCTCCGATCCGGACCCAGGTCAGCCCCGCTTCGGACATCCGCCGGGCATCCTCGGCCCACATCTCTTCTGGCCAGTGCTCGGGATAGTAACAGGTGCCAAGCGTGCGTTTCACAACACGACCCTCGGTTCTGGCAGGCCCGCGCCCGCCCCTTCTGCGAGAAAGGTCATCCCATTCTCGGGCGTGGCTTCAACGGTATCTTTCGTCAGACCCTGCCTGGCTGTGGTTCAATAGAGATCCGATA
>CAWUIX010000025.1:0-11598 GCA_963922395.1 uncultured Rhodobacterales bacterium
AGTCCCTGCCGGGCTGTGGTGCAATAGAGATCCGATAGATCCGGGCCACCGAAAGCCGGGCAAGAGCTGTGTACCCCGCCAACCTGAACCGCACCGAGGAACACTCCCGCAGGATCGTAACACGCGACCCTGCCTGCCCCCCACTGAGCGTTCCAAAAGTTACCTTCCGCATCAATTACCGCGCCGTCGGGCGCCAACCCCTCTTGGCTCAAATCGAGGTAGACTTCTGGCTCCCCTGCCGGCCAACCCTGCGCCTCGTCCAATCTTTGGCGCCAGACCTTCAGATGCTTGGTGTCGGCAAAGTAAACACATCCGCGCACCGCGTCGAAACAGATCGCGTTGGGAATGAAGAGACCCGTGTGCAACGGTCGAACTTCGCCAGCATAATAGCGATAGATGACGCCAATCCCTTCGTCGGCGGTCTTGGCCATCGTTCCGATCCAGAAGCCACCCCACGGATCCGCACGGCCGTCGTTTGATCGGGTGCGTGGCATGTCAGCTTCAAGGGATGCAACGACCTCTTGAGAACCGGTTTCAAGGTTAAACGTAAAGAGCTGGGTTTCACTCGCGATCAGGAGGCGATCCTCGTCCAACCAGCCCGCGGCGGAGACGTGATCGTCGAATTGCCAGGTCTTAGTCTCGTTCGCAGGTCGCGCGTGCAGGCGGTTGTTCCGGATGTCGAACCAGAACAACTCACCCCGCGTAGGATGCCACAGGGGCCCCTCCCCCAGAAGGCAGGGCGTGTCATCAAAAACCGTCGCCGTCACGCCGTTGCCTCATCCCAGGCCTGCACGGCTTCCTTCGCTCGGACGGAGATGTCTTCGATGGTGGTTCCAGGTGTGTAAAGCGAAGTTCCAAGCCCAAACCCGTTTGCTCCGGCGCTCCGCCACTCCTTGAAGTTCGAGGGGCCGACCCCTCCGACCATGTAGACCGGGCAGTCTGCTGGAAGAACGGCCCGAATAGCCTTAAGTCCGCGGATCCCCATCAGGAAGGCCGGAAAGACCTTCAGGCCTGTTGCACCCGCGTCGATTGCCGCAAAGCATTCGCTGGGCGACAGGACACCGGGCCAGCTTTTCATGCCCATCGCAACGGTTGTTTCGATGACGTCCCGGTTGGTGTTCGGCGACACAATCATCCGGCCGCCAGCCGCGTGGACCTCGGCCACCTGGCCTGTCGTCAGAACTGTCCCGGCCCCGATCAGCGCGACGTCGCCATAGGCGTCTGCCATTGCGCCGATGCTTTTCATGGGGTCCGGCGAATTCAACGGTACTTCAATCCGGTCGATACCCGCATCGATCAACGCCGCAGCCGCTGGTACGGCCTCCTCCGGCGTAATGCCGCGCAAGATCGCAATCAAAGGACGGCTCATGCGGAATCTCCCATTCTTTCGGCAGCGCGTGCCAATCCGGCGCGTGTCATAGCATCGCCGTCGAGCATGACCGGCGCGACTCCTTGAAGTTCTAGCGCTGCTGCGTAGGGCGCCGATGAGCCAGGGCTTCCGATCACCATCACGCTTTGACCGAGCCAATAGGGACGTGCGGCCGCCAGTTCTGCCCCAATCAAGAGGCCTGAAAGCCGCGCACGCGCGGCAGGGCCGTTCTCGCCATTCAAAAGAGCGTCGGCGCGAATGCCGAACAATCGGTGGGCCATTGCCTCGGGTCGGCTCATGGTGTCTGAGACCGCGTCTTCGAACGCAGAAGGATCCCAGCCCTCGCCCACTGAATGTCGGAGGACGGACTGCTCCGACAACAACGCGAAAAGCTCTCCGGTCATGAACGTCCGGAAACTGACGATCTCGCCCGCCGACACCTGAGCCCACTTCGTGTGCGTTCCGGGCAAACACAAGACCCCGTCAAAGCCCGGGTTCGCGGCCAGGGCACCGGCGATCTGGGTTTCCTCGCCGCGCATCACATCGGCGGGCGAGGTTTGGCGCACCCCGCCCAGAACGCTCACTCGGAGCCGACCATCAGTCGACGGCGCCCTCACTTGCCGCACGTCTTCCGGTCGGCACGGCACTGAGGTGTAGGGCGCCTCGACCCAACCCTGACGCGCGCCGACCATGCCGCAGGCGACAACAGTCGTCGGCCGGTTGATCCAATCACCGACCAGTGCCAGAAGTGCGCCTTCAAATTCCGAGCGGTCAAGCGTCCCCATCCCTTGGTCCGACCGCGCCTCTGCCAGAACCGTGCCGTCATCTGACATGGCCCAGGCGCGCAAGGCGCTTGTGCCCCAGTCCACAGCAATCCAGGCGGGCGACAGAGACATCAGCCGGTCACCACCACGCCGCCGTCGACCACAAGGGCCTGCCCGGTCATTGCGCCGCTGACAGATGACGCGAGGAAGAGGCAGGGACCGACGATATCTTCGGGCTTTAGATGTTCCTTCAGGCACATCCGATCCATATGGGCCGCGAGACCTTCATCTGTGGCCCACATCTCCATCTGTTTTTCGGTCAAAACCCAGCCGGGCATCAGGGCGTTGACGCGCACGCGTTTCGGGCCCCATTCGCGGGCGAGGGTGCGGCTCATGCCGTTGATGGCAGAGTTCGCCGTCGTATAGGCCACGTAACCGGCATTCCCCATCATGTAGCTGATGGAGCTGAAATTTATGATCGATCCACCGCCTGCTTCCATCATGTTCGGGGCGACAGCCTGGCAGGCGAAGAAGTAGGCCTTGAGGTTGATGTCCTGCGACCAGTTCCAGAATTCCTCGTCTATTTCCAATGCGTTATGACGCATGTCATTTGCTGCATTGTTCACGAGCGACAGGACAGGGCCATGCGCCTCGGAGGCCTCGGCGATCCGCTGTTTGAGCAGGGCGATATCGGTAATATCGCACTGCAAGAACAGAGGTTTGTTCCCATATTTATCGCCCATTTCCTCGGCAAAACCGGAGGCATCGGAGCGTTGGACAAAGGCAACCTTCGCCCCTTGCTGTAGGAAGCCTTCTGTCAGGGAAGCCCCGATTCCGGAGCCGCCGCCGGTGATGAAAACGGACTGTCCGTCGAGATCGTTGAAGCGGTAGCCGGTCATCCAAAACTCCTCCAAAACGGGCCGCACAACCCGTACACAGCGTGTACACCGGGTGTACACCGATTGTATGCCAAATTGGCTCTCATGTCCGCCCTTCCACGACCCACATGCGTTCGGGGAAGGACCAGGGAAACGTCAGACCGTGCTGCATCAGGAAGGCCCCTGAAAGCTCCGCCGGTCCATCTTTTAGCAGCGGTGCTCCTCGCGAAAGGGTCGGAGCTTCGTCTCGGTTCAGCAGGCGAACGTGGTACGTGGCATCGGGCGAAAGACGCGTCAGCCGCAGGGGGCGCGGGGCGATTTGCGAGGACACTTCTGCCCGCCCAGCGAACAACACAAAGCGCGACCCGTCCCGGGACATATGCTGTTCCGCGATGATGGCGGGATCTGCGCTGTCGAGACGCAGGATATCTGCGTCGTACATCCAGTCGCGGTTTGCTTTCCACCAGCTTGTGACAGATCTCAGGGTCTCTGCTTCAGCATCGCTCAACTCGCGCGGGTCCATCTCGAAGCCCATTTGCCGTTGCGCCGCGACCCAAGCGCGGAAGGACATATCGAGGATCCGCCCGGACGTGTGGCACTTTCGGGGGCCAACATGGGACCCTGTTACAGCGGCGGGCAGGAAAAGCGCCGCGTTGGCCTGCATCTTCAGCCGTTCCAGAGCATCGTTGGAATCCGAAAGCCAAACGCGCTGCGTCCGCTCCAGGATCCCGAAATCGATCCGCCCGCCCCCGCTGGCGCAGCTTTCGATCTCCACACCGGGAAATGCCGCGCGTAGCCGATCAATCAGCGCATAAGACCCCCGCGTTTGCCGCGCATCGGGCGCCGGGAGAACCCGGTTGTGGTCCCACTTGATGTAGTCGATGTCGTGATTGGTCAGGATCTCTGAAATCCGGTCGAAGAGGTAGTCGCGCACGTCCTGACGGCTCATATCGAGCACATGCTGCTGGCGACCCGGGATCTGATCGGCGGGCCCCAGAACCCAGTCCGGGTGGGCCCTGTAGGTCTGGCTTTCGGTGTTGATCATCTCCGGTTCAAACCAGATCCCGAAACTCATACCCAAAGCATGGATATGCGCAATCAGAGGGTCGAGGCCTTCCGGATACTTGCGCGGATCGACCGTCCAATCGGAGAGCGACGTCGTATCGTCGTCGCGGTTCCCGAACCATCCATCGTCAAGGACGAAGCGCTCTGCCCCCAGTGATGCCGCGCGGTCCGCAATCTCCCCCAACACATCCAGGCGGTGGTCGAAATAGACCGCTTCCCAGCAGTTGTAGTGAACGGGTCGTGGCGCGTCCGGTTTGGCCCAGGTCACGATCCGGTCGCGGACGTGGCGCTGATAGCTGACGGCGCATCCGTTGAGACCATCGGAGGAGTAGACCGCATAGACCGGTGCGGTTCTGAATTCGGTCTGCGCCTCCGTCTCCATCCTCGCAGCGTGGCCCCACTGGATCTGGCGCCTGCCATCGGGAAGCTCTTCGGCGATCATCCGGTGACCGCCGGACCAGCCGTAGTGAAACGCCCAAGCCTCACCGCTGGCGTTGGTCGCGCCTCGTCCCAGAACGATCAGCCCTGGGAAGTGCTCGTGTCCCGTCCTACCCGTCCGGTTTTCACGATAGCGGATACCGGGTGACCAGGCGGTTCGATTGAGCTGAAATTCACCGCACCATCGGCCCGCGACATCGAGCATTTCGTCCGATAGCTGTGCGCCGGGCAGAACCGGTGCAGCGAGCCAGTGGAGGTGCAAGGGCCGGTCGGCGGAGATGGCCGCAGACATCGTCAGGACGTGGGTGTCGGGGTCGAGCTCGATCTCGGCGATGTAGGTCAGGCCGAGATCTGCGTCGCGGCAGGTGAGCCTCAATGCATGGGCCTCTTCCTCCGCGCTCGCAAAACGGAAGGCGGGCAGCATCGGTGTGCCGTCCCGGTCCCGCAGGATCAGCCCGGGCTGGCCGGGAAAGCTGCGCGAGGCTTCAGGGCAGATAGACAGGGGCGGGTTCTGGTCCAGCATCCCGCCTGTCACATCGAGATCGGTTGCGCGCGCCAGAACAGAAAGGTCATCGGACGGCGGCAGCGGCGCGCCCCAATAGATCACCTCAGGGATCCGGTCATCCCGAGAGGCGAGCGCCAGGGTCTGGCGCCCGTCGTCCAGCCGCCAGCATTGCATTACTTCACAGCGCCCAGGGTCAGCCCGGCGATGAAGTGCCTCTGCATCAGGAAGAACATGGCAACGGGTGGGATGGCGGCGACAATCGAGCCCGCGCTCATCATGTGATAGGCGGCCCGGAACTGCGCGTTGAACGAGGTGATCCCGGCGGTTACGGGCTGGCTCTCTGGTCCTTGGGTCAACACCACGGCCCAGAAGTAGTCATTCCAGATAAAGGTGAAGATCAGAACCGAGAGCGCCGCGATTGCGGGCTTCATCAGCGGCAGAACCACGTACCAGAAGATCCGCCATTCCGAGATCCCTTCGACTCGCGCGGCCTCGATCAACGGGAAGGGCAGCGCGCGGATGAAGTTCCGCATGAAGAGGGTGCAGAAGCCGGTCTGGAACGCGATGTGGAACAGCACAAGGCCGGTCTTCGTGTTGTAGAGGCCCAGATCGAGGGTCAGGTCGCGGACAGGAACCATCAAGATCTGGAACGGCACAAAGTTGCCCGCGATGAACATGAAGAAGATCCAGATGTTCGACTTGAACTTGTAGATCCCGAGGGCAAATCCGGCGAGGCAAGACAGGGTCACCGCACCGATCACGGTGGGGACTGTGATCAGGACCGAGTTCAACAAGTAGCGCGGCATGTCGCTTTCGAAGAACACGCGGCCGTAGTTGTTCGCGAACTCGAAGGATGAGGGCAGTCCCCAATAGTTGCCGACGGTGAAGTCCTCCGCCGGTTTGATCGAGAAGATCATCACGGCGATGAGCGGCAAGAGCCACATGATCAGGGCGAGCGGCAGAAGCGATTGATAGGTGACCTGCCAGGAGCGCGACGACTTTTCGATGGGTGTCGGAAACATCTCAGCGCCCCCTTTCTTCTTTGTACATCGACCAGAGGAAGTAGGCGATGAAGACCAGCATGATGAGGAAGAGAACAAAAGAGATGGCAGCGCCGTAGCCCATTCGGAAGCCGTATTCAGAGAGCGCCTTTTCAAACATGTAGAACGACAGGACCCGGGTCTGGCCAAAGGGTCCTCCGAAGGTCATGACCGAGATGAGGTCGAAGGAGCGGAGCGCGCCGATGATCGTCACAACAAAGGCGATGAAGGTGGCGGGCTTCAGCTGTGGGATGATGATGTACCAAAGCATCTTCCATCCCTTGGCGCCATCGAGGCGACCGGCTTCGATCTGTTCAGGATCCACGGCGTTGAGGCCCGTGAGGTAGAGGATCATGCAGTAAGCCGTTTGCGGCCAGAGGCCTGCGGCGATGATTCCGTAGGTCGCCAGTGTCGGGTCGCCCAGGACGTTGATCGGGCCAAGTCCGACGACTCCGAGGATGTTGTTCAGAAGTCCTTCATTCGGCAGGTAAAACCAGGAGAAGACAAGGCCGACGACCACCTGGCTGAGAACGAACGGGAAGAAGAACATCGACTTATAGATTCGGATCCCGACCACATTCTGGTTGAGAAAAAGTGCGATAAAGAGGCCCGCAGGGATTGCCAGAAGATAGAGAACCAGCCACTTGAGGTTGTTCCAGAGCGAGACCTCAAAAGCGCTGTCATCCAGAAGTTCGACATAGTTTTCGAAGCCGATGTAACGGGCTTCGCCTAGCCCGTCCCAGTCGTAGAGCGAGATCGAGAAGCTCTGAAAGATCGGGATGATCACATAGACCGCGAAGAAGAGAATGCCGGGCGCCAAGAACAGCCAGGGCGTTACAGCGATTTCATTTCGCTTGTACCAACTGCGCTGTCCGTTGACGGCAGCGACATCCGATAGGCTTGCGGTCGACATGAACACCCTCCCTCATGTCTGCGGCGCATTCGAAAACCCGGGCGCGGGCTTGCGGATAGGCCGCGGGTATGGATCAGGGCGGGTCTCGAGGACCCGCCCTGGCCGTTGGATTACTTGTAGACGCGCTCGCGCACCTTCTCGAGACGGTTCAGGATGTCATCGAGGTTGTCCGGGAAGACCATGAATTCCTGAAGGCCCTGCATGGCTTCGGCGGCCATCTCGGCCGGGAAGTCGCGGTCGAAGAACTGAGCAACGCCACCGGGGCTGTTCGAGGACAGCATGGCGAAGCCTTCGTTCAGGAATTTGTCGTTATCAACAGACGAAGAGGCATTGACCGGAAGCTGGCCCAATTTTTCACCGCCATTGATGTTCGACTGCACGTCAGCAGACACTACGAAGCGAAGGAATTCACGTGCCGCTTCTTTGTTCTGGGCGCCCGATGGGATGTGGAACGTATCGGTCGGCGCATCTTCCGCCAGCGCGACGCCCGGCGTGATTTCCGGGAACTGATAGAAGTCGAGCTTGGTATCGTCGAGGCCACCGTCGCGCATCGCAGCAACGGCGAAGTTCCCCATCAGATAGGCCGTCGCTTCACCCGAGATGATAAAGGGCAATGCTTCCTGCCAGGAGTAGGTCTGATGGTTGTCGACAAATGCGCCCATGTCGATCAGCTCGCGCCAGTTGGCAAACGTCTGACGCACACGGTCATCGGTCCAAGGGATCTCGCCGCGGGCCTGGGCCATATGGAAGTCATAGCCGTTGGTGCGCAGGTTGAGGTAGTCGTACCAGCCGCCGGCGGTCCAAAGGAATTTCGTTCCGATCGTGTAGCACTTACGCCCGGAATCGAGGATCGCCTGGCAGTTCGACTTCATCTCTTCGAAGTTGGCCGGCTCGTTCAATCCCAGCTCTTCATAGATGTCTTTGCGATAGTAAACGCCCCACTGATAGTAGGTATAGGGCACGCCCCACTGCTTGCCGTCGATGGTCATGGCGCCTTTGGTAGACGCAAGGTTTTCCGCGATTTCCGGCTCGGCCCAGAGGTCCGAGATGTCCTCGAATAGGCCCGCGTTCACATAGGGCAGCATCCGGTTTGCGGCATACCAGTTCGCCACATCCGGAGGATCAGCCGACAGCACGTTCCGGATTTGTGTCTTCCACGCCTCACGGTCGATGACTGTCAGTTCGATGTTTAGATCGGGGTGCAGCGCACCGAAATCCGCAACAAGTCCTTCCATGACCGCGCGCGGCGCGGGGTTCGACATATCCGAAAAGATCTTCAGATCGCCTGTCAGTTCCGCATGGGCTGGTCCTGACATGACCGCAACGGCGGTCAGCGCCGCAAGCGACGCCGTATAGATGGAACGCATGGTGTCCTCCCTAAGTGTTCCACTCGTTCGAGCCTCAAATTAGTTTCATTATTTGAAACTCGGTTTTGGATATTGAAATCATAACCCGACTGTGCCTAGACTTGTCAACAGCCGCGGTTCGAAAAGCTTATCACGAAATACGCGGATGGGAGGAAACATGACCGGATCCGGGTCTGACGGCGGCACCGTCGGAAAAGCCCTAGAGGTATTGGATCGCGTGGCGGCCTACGGCCGGCCTGTGCGGTTCGGTGAGCTTCTGGAGAGCAGCCCGTTTCCGAAGGCCTCACTGTACCGGTTCCTGCAAACGCTGACCCAACAAGGGATGCTGGCCTATGATTCGGACCGGCAGACCTATGCACCTGGCATCCGGCTGGTGCGACTCGCCCATGCGGCCTGGCAGCAATCTTCGCTGGCGCCGGTGGCGCGCCCGCATCTGGATGCGCTGTCCGCAAAGATCGGCGAGACCGTCCATCTGGCGCAACTGGACAACGGGCATGTGCTCTATGTCGATAAGCGCATTGCCGATGATCCGTTGGTGATGTTTCGCCAGGCGGGGAAGGTCGGTCCGGCCTACTGCACCGGGGTGGGCAAGGCGATGCTGGCCTATCTGGACGAAGAGGCGCTTGATACGGCGCTCTCTATGCAGTCGTTTCACCGGTTCACGCCCGGGACACTGACCACCCGGAAGGCCCTGAAAGAAGAGCTGCGCGCCATTCGGGAGCGCGGTCATGCCTATGACCGGGAAGAGCATGAGCCGGGCATCATTTGTATTGCCATCCCGATCCTGAACCAGAGCGGCCGGATTCTGGGTGCTTTGTCGGTGACCACATCGACAGATCGGACGGATCTGGCCGGGCTCGATCGTCTTGCCCCGGACCTGAAGGGTACGGCTGCGGCAATTGGGCGAGAGGTCGAGAGCTGGCAATTCCCGGACCAAAAGACACAACGAAGAGCAAGGGGGGCGGCCTAGATATGTCTGGCGTTGCTTTGGAGAAAGTCATCAAGCGTTACGGCGACACCCAGGTGATCCATGGGGTCGACCTGAAGATCGAAGACGGCGAGTTCTGTGTGTTCGTCGGGCCGTCGGGATGCGGGAAATCAACCCTCCTTCGGATGGTTGCCGGTCTTGAGGAGACGAGCGACGGCTCGATCCACATCGGCACCCGAGACGTGACGAAGATGGACCCTGCGGAACGGGGCGTTGCGATGGTGTTTCAGACCTACGCGCTTTACCCCCACATGACCGTCGAGGAGAACATGGGCTTTGGCCTGAAAATGACGGGCCACGCTGCGTCAGAGATCAAGACCAAGGTGACCGAGGCCAGCCGAATCTTAAAGCTGGACGAGTACCTTAAGAGAAAACCCGCCGCCCTGTCTGGTGGTCAGCGGCAGCGGGTCGCCATTGGGCGCGCGATTGTTCGCGGACCTGAAGTTTTCCTCTTTGACGAGCCGTTGTCGAACCTCGATGCCGAGCTTCGTGTGGAGATGCGGGTGGAGATTGCGCGGCTTCACAAAGAGATCGGGGCGACGATGATCTATGTCACCCATGACCAGGTTGAAGCGATGACGCTGGCCGACAAGATCGTGGTCTTGCGCGGTGGTTACATCGAACAGGTGGGCGCACCGCTGGACCTGTATCGCGACCCCGACAACCGCTTTGTTGCGGGCTTCATTGGGTCCCCGTCGATGAACTTCCTCGATGCCGTGGTCAAAGATGGCGCGGTCGAAGTGGCCGCCCTGAAGCAGCCTGTTCCGATGGAGGTGAACCTGCCGCCGGAGGGCACTCCGGTGACCATCGGCTTGCGGCCCGAGCATCTGGAGATTGGTCCGGGGGACACGTTGACCGTAGAGCTGACCGAGGCGTTGGGCGGGGTGTCCTATGCCTACCTCACGTCGTCTTCGGGTGAGCGCTTGATTGTGGAAGAGCGAGGGGATGAGCGGTCGAAATCCGGGGATCGGGTGTCGCTGAGCTTTGAGGCGAACCGGGCGTACTTGTTTGACCGGGAGAGCGGCGCGCGGATCAGGTAGCGAGACTGCGCCCTTTGATTCCGGGCAAGTTAGGTTCGGAACGGCCATCCTTGCTCTTATTGCGCGACTGATCCAGATTTGTACTTGGAAACGGAACGTCTGTTTGCCGCGGTGTGTCCCGGGAAACGGACCGGAGCGATGCTGTCCTTTTAGAGGAATGTGTCATGACGTCCGAACGCGCTGGATCCTCGCAATCGAATGATCTGCCTCCACGGGCCCGGCCCCGGGTCAATCCGGTAACAGCGGATGATATCAGGTGGGCGTTAGAGGCGGGATTCGCGGACTTTCTGGCGCGGCCCGTGATGAGCGGGTTCTTTGGCCTGTTCTATACAGTGTTCGGGATCTTCTTTGTCTGGTGCCTGGTCTGGCTCGGCGCGATCTGGATGATCATTCCGGCGGCCGTCGGCTTTCCGCTGGTCGCACCGTTTGCGGCGGCCGGGCTTTATGAGATGTCGCGCCGAATGCAGGCGGGCGAAGCGTTCGGGTGGTCGGAGATCCTGACCGTCATGGCCCGACAGCGAAAGCGCGAGATGGGGTGGATGGCCTTTGTCACGCTCTTCATCTTCTGGGTCTGGTTCTATCAGTTTCGAACGGTCTTGGTGATTGTGCTGCAGGATTCGTCCTTTTCGGATTTGGACGGGTTTATTCAAACGGTGTTCTTTACCTCCGAAGGCTGGACTTTCCTGGCGATCGGGACCTGTGTGGGAGCGTTTCTGGCGACGGTCCTGTTCTCTGTGACCGTGGTCGCCATGCCTCTGCTGCTGGACCGGGAAGATACAGATTTCGTGACGGCCATGATCACGTCCATCCGGGTGGTGACAGAGAACCCGAAGGTGATGCTGACCTGGGCGGCGATTATTACGGTGACGATGCTGGTGTCGCTCTTGCCCGCGTTTTTAGGGCTGATCTTCACGCTGCCGATTCTGGGGCACACGACGTGGCATCTGTATCAGCGGGCTGTGACGGTGGCAGAAGATGAGCTGACTCCAATGGGTGGGCCGGGTTGAATGCTACCTCAAGACAATCCATTGCTAAGATAGGAACGAGCCTTCGCCGCGGTTGCACTCTGGCCATAGCGAGCTCGGCAAGGCAATTCTGCGACCAAAACCTTCTGTGAAGAGCCCCGTCATGACGCATTCCTTTTCCAAACGACTTACCCGCTCCGTTGGCCAACTGGGCCTGGCGCTCTTGAACGCCACCCTCATCCTTGGCGTACTGGCGCTTTTCTTCG
>CAWUIX010000026.1:0-11528 GCA_963922395.1 uncultured Rhodobacterales bacterium
GAGAAAAAACTTCCAGAGCCCTTCGGGTACTTCGCTCACGCTCGTGTCCCACTAGGCGGTCAGGATGTACTGGTTTCGCGGACAGGCTACACCAATGAGCTGGGCTGGGAGTTTTATACCGAGCCGCATCATGATGCTGATGCCCTTTGGTCTCATCTTTCGAAAGTTGGAGAGACCTTTGGTATCGGATTGATTGGACTCGACTCGATGCACATTCGTCGAGTTGAAGCTGGGATTTTGAATGCTGGTTCCGATTTCGATGCGACGACTAATCCCTTCAATGTTGGTTTGGGGCGTTTCGTTGATCTCGATAAGCCGGACTTTGTTGGGAAAGAGGCTCTTCTCGGCGCAACGCAGGACCTACGTCTGACCGGGTTAGAATGCCCGGATGGAGAGCCTGTGATCGGCGGAGAAGTTACCATTGATGGTGCTTTGATGGGTAAGGTGACCGCGGGAGCGGTCTCTCCTTTTCTCCAAACCGGCGTTGGGATCGCGCTCCTGGACCAAGCGGCGCCGAACCCAGGCACCTCTGTGCAAATCCGATGCATCGATGGCTCATTGAACGGCGGGGCAATCCGCAGTCTACCTTTCTATGACAAAAAGGCCGAAATTCCGCGTGGAGTACTCGTGGATATACCAGAGAGGCGGTAAACTTGGGCTCCTTGAGGCGAACGACTTGCCTCCGCGCCTTCCACGCTACTTGATCACGAAACACAAACCGACAGGCTTTAGCGGCCATCCGGAGCAATCAGAATGAAACTACTCGTCCTACAGCACGCCTCAGTTGAGCATCCCGGGATCTTTCGCGAGTTCCTCAAGGAAGATGGCCATGCCTACGATGCTGTGGAGCTTGATGAGGGTGAGCCGCTTCCAGACCTCGACAGCTACGACGGGCTTTGGGTCATGGGCGGGCCAATGGATGTCTGGCAAGAAGACGCGCATCCTTGGCTGGTGGAGGAGAAAGCATTTATCCGCGAGGCCGTTGAAGGTCGCGGCCTGCCGTTCCTCGGGCTTTGCCTTGGACACCAGCTATTGGCGGAAGCGCTCGGTGGATCGGTCGGGCCTTCGGAGATTCCCGAGATTGGGGTGATGGATGTTCAGCTGACTGAAGATGGCGCGACTGGTGTGTTCATGGACGGGCTGCCGGAACGATTTCCGTGCCTTCAGTGGCACTCCGCTGAGATCAAGCAGATGCCGGCAGGCGCATCATGTCTTGCGACGTCGCCCGCCTGTGCGGTTCAGGCAATGAAGTGGGGGCCCCGGGCTTACTCCGCCCAGTTTCATATCGAGGTGGAGGATGACACGGTTCCAAACTGGGCCGAAATTCCAGAGTACAAGAGTGCCCTTGTCAAAGCGCTAGGGGAAACCGGTGCAACTGACCTCGAACGATCCGTGGATGAAAAACTCCCTGAGTTCAAGGCAATGGCCGAGAGACTGTACATAAATTGGCTACAGACCGCGGCCCAAACCTAACCTCTGATTTTTAGGCCGCCGCAGCGCGCGTGAGAGACAGCCGCGCCGTTTCGAGATGGTCTTTCATCTTGGACGCGGCACGCTCCGGCTCACGCGACCTCAGCGCGTTTAGTATTTCCCGGTGCTGAAGGTTGTATTGCCGAATAATCTGTTCATCGAGAGTAAGGTGTCGCATACGCGTCCATTCGTCGAGCGAACGGACTGTGTTGATCTGCCCGATAAGCCATATAAGCAAGTTGTTTCGTGTCGCCTGAGCCAATGCCCTGTGGAACTCAGTATCCGCTTCCGCAAATGCCAGCGGGTCGGAGATCGAGCCTTCCATTCGATGGCACAGCTTGTCCAGAATTTCGAAGTCTTCGCGGCGGCCGTGCAGCACGCAGAGACGACAAATATGCGGCTCCAACGCGAAGCGCGCATCAATGAGCTCGAGCGGCATCGCTTCCTCGACGGCAGACGGCACCTCATCCTGTTCGGGCGCGGTCACGTAGGTCCCGCTTCCTGGGCGTGTTTCTAGAAGCCCGTCTTTCTCGAGTTGATAAAGTGCATCACGAAGCGTGTTGCGCGCAACGCCGAGGGACTCGGCCAGTTGCCTCGATGCTGGCAGGCGCTCGAATCGACGGTAAGTCCCGTCCTCGATTGCGCGTCGCATAAGCACCGCTATGTCGGAAGAACTCTTTCTCATAGCAAGAAGAACACTCAATTGATCCAATAGTAATCCAATATGAGCTAAATTTTGAGGCGCCGCAAGAAATTGGATCAAATAACTGTTGATTTTGGTCTTGATGCTGGACCACCTTGAGACGCGCAGCTGCAAGACAAGGACCGGGGATGGCCTTTCCAGAACAGTCGGAGTTTGTAATCGTTGGAGCCGGCATCCACGGGATTTCGACGGCCTGGAAACTTGCAGAGCGCCTGCGCGAGCGTGGAGAGGACCCCGAAGGCCGCATAACCGTTCTGGACAAGAGTGGGATCGCGGCAGGCGCCTCTGGCATTGCGTGTGGCGTTGTTCGGAACAATTACTTTCAGCCTGCCATGCGACGCCTCATGGCCCATTCTGTGGACGTCTGGGAGACAGATCCAGAAGGCCTCTCCTACCACCCGGTCGGGTATCTGCAGATTTCCAGCGAGTCGATGCGGGATGACGTCGGATCGATCTTCGCGCAACAGCAGGCAATCGGTTACGAAAGCGTCTTTATCGAAGGTGCAAATGCGAGCACTTCATACATGCGCGGAATATTCGGTGACTGGCAGGCACAGAACATCACCAGTGTGCTCCATGAGAAGCGCGGCGGGTTCTCGAACCAAACCAAGACGATGTACGGGCTTGCGAAGAAGGTAGAAGAACTTGGTGTGAGGATCATCACCGGGGTTGAGGTCAAGGGCTTCAACACAATGAACGGATCGGGGGCTATCGAGTCCGTCGAGACCGACAAGGGCACAATTGCGTGTGAACGGGTGATCATCGGCGCCGGACCGTGGGTACGAGACTTTTGGAGCATGTTGGATCTTCCGAAGAAGATCACGGTGAAGGACCTCGACGGTGTCATCCACCAAGACGTCGATATGTGGCGTTACTGGCAGCTCGAAGAAGGTGTCCTGCTTCTCGATCCCGATCTTGGGCGCGCAGATGACGGCTCACTGCCGCCCGTTGTTCATGTTGATACGGATGCCGAGCTAAAATCGACCGTCGACGGCTCGACGATTACCGAGGAGATGTGGGGCATCTACTACAAGCCCGACTTCCACTTTGGTGGTATTCAGGGCGGTGCGTCTCCTTACAAAGTCGAGACGCCCGTGGATGAGGTTCAGATTGATCCTTACGGCCCTTCGTCTCCGGAATTTGTGGCCAGTCATGAATTTGCGCATATGTGGGTGAGCGCCCTCGCCCACTGCCAGAAACGCTATGAAGGGACGATGCCGAAGTATCACCGTGAGGCTTCCGGAGGCATCGGTTGCTTCACCGCGGACAGCTTCCCAGTATTCGATCACTTCCACGAAAATGCGACCATCATCGCGGACTCGAACCATGGCTGGAAGATGATTGGTGTCGGTCACCTGATCGCCGACGAGGTTTTGGGAGAGACTCAAGAGCTCCTAGAACCATTTCGCTTCTCACGTTTCGAGAAAGGCGAACTGCATCCAGTTTCCAACAGCCCCTACCCATGGAGCTAAAGCCTACGCACAGCCGGACAAACCGGCGTGTCATGTGAAGACAGGGAGAATTGAACGTGGCCGAAATGGACATTGAAAGATTCGTCGAAGCCCCCGGACGGGACGAAAAGGTCAAAGAAGTCCGGAAGATGATCGACGAACTTGGGATTGAGTACCTCTATCTCCAGTTTGTGTCGGTCACGGGAAAGGTCATGGGCAAGGGCATCCCTGCCGATCATTGGGAAAGCGTTGCGAAGAAGGGCTTCCAGCTCGTTTATGGCGCGACGATGAACCTCTTTGTCGATCGGGCCGGAAACTACATGGGTTACGGCCCGGAAGCCGCAGAACTTGTTGGGATTCCCGAGCCTGAGACGTTCATGCAATTGCCCTGGGCGCCGACGATTGGCCGCTTCTTTTGCACCCTCTTCCGCAACCGTGAAGAGAAAGAGGACCCGGGCGCGTATCTGACTGCAGATTGCCGCGGGAATTTGCGTCGCTTGCACGAGGAATTCCAGAAGAAGCACAGTCTTCAGCTCCGTATGGGGACAGAGCCGGAGATGATGTGGCTGAAGTTCGATGAGAACGGCAAGCCGAAGGACGGGTTCTCGAAACCCTACTGCTACCACATCGATCAGTTCGAAAGCCTGCGCCCAGTCTCGATGCAGGTCATCCGCTACGCCCGTAAGATGGGCCTCGACATGATCCAGGGCGACCATGAGGACGCGCCAGGACAGCTGGAACTGAACTGGACGTTTGACGATGTCTTACGTAACGCCGACCGGCTCACGACGTATCGACAACTCTGCGCACAGGTGGCGCGTGAGAACGGGATCTTCGCTTGCTTTATGACCAAACCTTTCATGGGCGTCTCGGCGTCCGGGTGTCATCACAACATGTCCCTTTGGACCGCTGGAGAGGATACTTTCAAGAAGGTTGGTAACGATCCCGACAATCTGCCTGGCATGAAAGAGAACTACATGTATGTGTCCGGCGGCAATAATACGTTCATGCCGGATACCGATGATCCTCAGATGCCAGGGACTCTTGGTCTGAAGGCAATTGGCGGCGTCGTCACACACCTTCAGGCGCTGACGGCTATCGGTTGTTCGACCGTCAACTCGTACCGCCGTCTTTGGGATACCGGGTTCTGGGCACCGGTGTTCAGCGATTGGGGTTTCCAAAACCGGACCACGGGCCTACGGGTTTCCGCTCCTGGCCGGTTTGAGTACCGCTCGGTGGACTCGATGGTGAACCCATATCTGATGGGCGCCACGCTCCTGGCAGCCATGGATGACGGGATCGACAACAATCTCGATCCAGGTGAGCCGGAAGAGCGCAACATCTATGAGGCGATGGCCGAAGGTAAGGAAGTCAAGAAACTACCAATGTCACTTGGTGAAGCTCTTGACCATCTAGCCAACAACGAGGTGGTGAAGAAGGGTCTGCCGGGCGAGATGTATCGGCTTTACGACGAGTACAAGCGTGACGAGTTCGCGCGCTTTATGTCGACCGTAACCGACTGGGACAACGAAATGTACATGGAGTGCCTGCCCTAAGGCACGTTCAGGCAAACCGGGGCGGGCCCTTGGCCCGCCTCCCCCGAATACTGGAGGAGGCACATATAAATGTGCGGAATTGTTGGATTAATCCATCTCAACGGCAGTTCGAATGTCGGCGGCGAGATGACATCGATGCTTCAATCTCTGAAGCATCGCGGCCCGGATTCAACCGGGTACGCAGTTTACGGCGAGGCAAACCCGGGCGATTACATCATGCGTCTGAAGGTTGCTGAAGCTGAAGACATGAACCGAGGCCGTGGAATTCACGACGTACTCGAAGAGCGTATCGCCAAGGTAGACGCCATCCTTGCCGAGCATGACGCGAAGGTTTCGGTCAAGGATCGCGTGCGCCCCTATGCGCTTCGCTATGTATTAAGCCACGATGGTGATACGGGCGAAATGGCCGAGCACATCGAGGAAGTTGAGGACGTTGAGATCCTGTCCCTTGGCAATGGCCTCGAGCTTATCAAAGACCTTGGGGACGCAGCGGACGTTGCGGGAGCATATGGCCTGAACGATTTCACAGGCACGCACGGGATTGGTCACACCAGAATGGCCACCGAGTCCGACGTCGATATCAAATCGGCACACCCATACTGGGCTTTTCCATACAACGACGTTGCCGTCGTCCATAACGGGCAGATCACAAACTATTGGATCATGCGTCGAGAGATGGAGCGCAAAGGCCATCGCTTTATGTCCAACTGCGACAGCGAGTTGCTTGCGGTCTACGTCGCCCATGATCTTGCGAATGGTGTTACACTCGAGGACTCGCTTCGGAAGTCGATCCAAGAGATCGATGGGGTGTTCACCTACCTCGTTGCGACCAAGGATCAGCTCGGCATGGCCAAGGACACCATGGCCGCAAAGCCGCTCGTTCTTTACGAAAGCGACAATCTGATTGCGATGGCGTCCGAAGAGGTCGCGATCCGCTCGATCCTTCCACAAGAGATCGACACTTACGACCCGTACGATGAGGAGGTGCGCGTATGGCAAGCGTGAGCGATTCCGATCTCAAGGACTTGACCCAGGAAGAACGGGTCAAAGCCTTGGGCATGACAACCGATCAGCTCACGGGCCGGTCAATGTATATCGAATTCGATCCGGAGGCGACGGAGCGGTTTGCCTACCCTTGGGCGCCGGATGTCGACTTCAATCAGCGGACAGAGCTCGATTGCGACGGTTTGACGGCCACCGAGGTCAACGAACGCATGCGCGACCTTATGCGTGACGGGTTCGGCACGATCGTGATCAAGAACCCTCGTGGCATGCACTCAATCGGCGTTGGCATCCTCAATAAGCTCAACCTGATCATTGAGGGGTCCACGGGTTACTTTGCGGTTGGTCTGATCGACGGACCAAATGTCCGGATCAATGGACGTGTTGGATGGTCCTGCGGTGAAAATATGATGGCCGGAACGGTCGTGATCGAGAAGAACGCCGGATCGACATTTGGGGCAGCTATTCGCGGTGGCGACCTTGTGTGCAAGGGGTCCGTAGGCTCGCGCACGGGGATCGACATGAAGGGCGGTACGATCATTGTCGGCGGCGATACAGGCGCCCTGTCGGGCTTTATGATGCAGCGCGGCAGGATGGTTGTGTGTGGCAGTGCCGGGAAAAACCTAGGCGACTCGATGTACGATGGGACGATCTATGTCGGAGGCGAGATTCAGTCGTTCGGGGTTGATGCTGTCGAAGCCGAACTGACAGATCTCGACAAGGCCTGGCTGACACGGAAGCTTACGCAATATGGGCTTATGCCCGAGAAAGGCGTGGACCACTTTACGAAGGTGGTCGCCGGAAAGCAGCTCTGGAACTACGACAATCTCGAGCCAAGCGAGAAGAAACTCATCCTCTAAAGGGACGGCGCCCTGCGGGATCTTTCGCAGGGTGGATGCCCGATAACCCTTTGAAAGGAAAAGACATGGCAGACGGAAACCCGCCAACCAAGAAGCCGCTTGATCGCGATGTCAATCGTATCGGTGACAGCTTCATCTTCCCGCCCCGGGTTATGGACGACATTCACATCAAGTCCGAACTCGGCCGTTACCGCATGCGCGGATTCTCACTCTTCAAGAAGATTCCGCACTGGGATGATCTGACCTTCCTGCCCGGCACGCTCACCCGTTTCGTGATCGAAGGGTACAGGGAGAAGTGCGACACGCGCACTATTATTGGGCCTCGCGCGAAGCGCCCGCTCGACCTGGATATTCCTGTCTACATCACGGGTATGAGCTTTGGCGCGCTTTCGTATGAAGCTAAGACCGCATTGGCCCGCGGCGCAACGATGGCTGGCACTGCCACATGCTCGGGCGAAGGTGGGATGATCCCGGATGAGCGCCGGTACAGTTCAAAGTGGTTCTACCAGTGCATTCAGTCGCGGTACGGGTTCAATCCCCACCATCTGGTTCTCGCCGACGGGTGTGAGTTCTTTATTGGCCAAGGTTGTAAAGTCGGCCTTGGCGGGCATCTGATGGGCCAGAAGGTCACCGACCAAGTAGCTGAGATGCGCTCGCTACCCGCGGGTATCGACCAGCGGTCCCCGGCCCGGCACCCCGATTGGCTGGGACCCGACGATCTGGCCCTTAAGATCCAGGAAATTCGCGAGGCTACGGATTGGCAGATCCCGATTCAGCTGAAGCTTGGGGCCGCGCGTGTCTATGATGACGTTCGGATGGCCGTGAAGTGTGATCCGGATTCGATCTATATCGACGGTATGGAAGGCGGCACGGGGGCTGGTCCTCACCTGGCGACCGAAGATACCGGCGTACCGGGAATGGCGGCGATCCGGCAGGCCCGTAAGGCGATCGATGACCTTGGAAAGCGTGGCGAGATCAGCCTTATCTACGCGGGCGGCATTCGGAATGGTGCCGATGTTGCCAAGGCGATCGCTTTGGGTGCTGATGCCATCGCGATTGGTCATTCGGCGATGATGGCTTTGAACTGTAACAAGGACGTTCCGGAAGCAAACTACCCGGAAGAGATCGGAGCCGAGCCAGGATACTGCTATCACTGCCATACCGGGCGTTGCCCAGTGGGTGTTGCCACGCAAGATCCAGTTTTGCGCCAACGTCTGGATCCGGATGAGGCTGCAGAGCGCGTCTACAACTTCCTGCACACGCTTACGATCGAAGCACAGCTCTTTGCACGTGCATGTGGCAAGACAAACTTGCATTCGCTTGAGCCCGAAGACCTTGCGGCGCTCACAATGGAAGCAAGTGCCATGGCTGGCGTGCCTCTGGCAGGAACGAACCACACCGTTGGTGTGGAAGACTATCACCACCTTTGAGAGGACCAAACTAATGGCTGGAACACAGTATCGCGGGTCCGAAATCAAAGATGTCGACCAGTTCCTCAACGATGCGGCGGGCCTAGAGTCTGAACGCGAGAAGGAGATTGGGCAGCACATCGGCTATCGCTATGATGTGAATCTTGTCCCGGACTATGATCGCCTCACGCCTTTCCTGGCAAAGTACATGGAGTTCATGGGCTGGGACGACCTCAATTGGCTGGAAGACATTCATATGGGGTATGAAGAGGGCAAGCCCGCCGTCTTTGACCGGAACATCAATGGCTGGGTCCGCATCCCGGATTCCATTGAACTTCCAGACAACCAGCAAGATCGGGACATGATCGCACGCGAACTTCTGTTGAAGTTCCAGATGTCCGATCGCCACCCCCTAGTGACGCTCAGAAAGGCCTACATGAAGTTCTGAGATGGCGCGCCTGGTCGATATCGCCTGCCTTCAAACACGGCCCATGCCCACCATGGACGCCGCGATTGATGAGGCAATGCCCATGGCGGAAGCGGCGGCCATGGCAGGCGCACAACTCATCTTCCTTCCTGAGTACTGTGGCGGATTAAAGTCTGACGGAGCTCAGCTTCACCCGCCTTCTTCACCAGAGAGCGCGCATCCTGTCCTGTCCGCTTTGCGAGAGTTCGCGGCGGCGCGTTCTGTCTGGATGAACGTTGGGTCCATCGCCGTCGATGGTCCAGACGGGCGGATACTGAACAGAGGCTACATGATCGATCCGAACGGTGAGATCTCTGGCCGCTATGACAAGATACACCTCTTCGACGTTGAGTTAGCACCGGGGTCGGTTTACCGCGAGAGCGATACTGTTACCGCCGGGGCTATCGCCTGCCTCCATGAAACGCCGTTCGGCGCCATCGGGCACACCATCTGCTATGACCTGAGGTTTCCACATCTCTTCCGGCAGCTTGCCCAGTCTGGAGCGGACATCATCTGCTGTCCTGCGGCATTCACTAAGGTCACAGGTGAAGCCCATTGGCATGTGCTGAATCGCGCGCGCGCGATCGAAAACGGATGCTTTGTCGTATCGCCTTGCGCAACTGGGCCGGTGCCTGGCGGTGGTGAGACCTACGGGCACTCTCTTGTCGTCAGCCCATGGGGCGAAGTGATGAGTGATGGTAGCGACATACCTGGCGTGATCCATGCACAACTGGACTTGGACCTTGTGAACGAGGCGCGGTCGAAAATTCCGAGCCTAAAGCATGACCGAGCATTTGTAGTCGGCCCTCATAGCTCGAGGAGCGTTGCATGATGTCTTTGGGTGCTGCTTTGGGCGAGACGTACGCCACCTCTCCGCTTAGGCTCGCTTTCCTGAAATGGCAGTGCCGCGTGCGCCAGATCGCGATGCGGGATAACTTTGGTCGGCCAGATGATGCAATCACCCCTGCCCTCTTTCTTGGCGATGATCCTGAACCGCTTGGTCACATCATCACTTTGCTGAACAAGTCACCGGGCTATTCGGTGACACCCGAACTGAACCATATGATCGCGAAAACGAACGATCCTGCGCAAAGGCGGGACCAAGCCATCCGATTCTTTTCGGCGACTTACTACCAGAAGGCGGCCGAGTTCTCTGACATCCTGACAGCGACATTCCCACCGGGCTCTCCCGGCGCTCAGAAGATCCGAGAGAGTGGCGCGGTTCGACTTGTTTTTGATGCCTACGCACAAGTCTTCGAACTGCGTTGTAAGCTCTGGCGTCTCGCGCCTCACAACCCGCTGTATCAAGCAACCGTCGCACACAATACGCTGTTTAACCCGGCTCTTCATCCCGACACTGAAGTCCTGGGATTTGAGCCGGATTGGAGCGCGTCTCGATCAAATCCGGAGTTTCGCTGACTTGGGGAAAAACAGCGGCGTCAGAATTCGATCGGCTTTCGCCTTTGAGCCGAGAACAAAGACAATTTGGAGGGAAGACCATGGGTAAGCGTGTCTGCATTATCGGAGCAGGTCCATCGGGATTGGCACAGCTTCGTGCGTTCCAGTCAGAAGCCGCGAAAGGCGGAGAAATCCCAGAGATCGTTTGCTACGAGAAGCAGCCCGACTGGGGCGGGCTCTGGCGGTATGACTGGCGGACCGGCGTGGACGAACATGGCAATCCCTGCCACGCCTCGATGTACCGGTACCTCTGGTCCAATGGCCCCAAAGAGGGCCTTGAATTCGCCGACTACACTTTCGAAGAGCACTTCGGAAAGCCGATCGCCTCTTATCCGCCGCGCGCCGTTCTCTTTGATTACATCGGAGGCCGAGTAAAGAAAGCCGGTGTTCGCGATTACATCAAGTTCAACCATGTTGTCCGGGATGTTCGGGCCTCGGGTGATAAGTTCGAAGTTACAGCTCGCGACTGCGTTAACGATACTGAAGAAACCGGAACGTTCGACCACGTCATTGTGGCAACCGGACACTTTAGTTTCCCCAATGTTCCGCATTATCCAGGCTTTGAGAGCTTCAATGGCCGGATCCTCCATGCCCACGATTTCCGCGATGCACGAGAGTTTACCGGCAAAGATATCCTGATCCTCGGGACGTCATATTCGGCTGAGGATATCGGGTCCCAGTGCTGGAAGTATGGATGTAAGTCTGTGACCGTCGCACACCGCACGGCACCGATGGGGTATGACTGGCCGGAGAACTGGCAAGAGGTTCCCAAGCTTGAGCGGGTCGAGGGCACTACAGCCTTCTTCATCGACGGCACATCAAAGAGCGTTGACGCGATCATTCTATGCACAGGGTATAAGCATCACTTCCCGTTCCTACCCGATGATCTGCGACTAAAAACAGCAAACCGTCTGGCGGCGTCCGATCTCTATAAGGGGGTCGTTTACACGCACAATACGAATCTCTTTTACTTGGGAATGCAGGACCAGTGGTTCACGTTCAACATGTTCGATGCCCAAGCCTGGTGGGTGCGAGATCAGATCCTTGGACGGATCGACCTGCCTGACGCCGCGGCGATGGAAGCGGATTGGAAGAAGCGTCAGGACGACGAAGACGCCTTGGCGGATGACTATGGCTGTATTGCATATCAGGG
>CAWUIX010000027.1:0-11437 GCA_963922395.1 uncultured Rhodobacterales bacterium
CTGAGCCCGGGGGAGTTCTGGCGGCTGACGCCTGCGGAACTGACCTTTCTTCTGGGCCGGTCGGGTCAAGCGGGCGGACCAATGACGCGGCGAGGGCTCGACGATCTTGTGCGCGCCTGGCCGGACCAGGTGCAGGGCGCAATGGGAGATGATGATGGACGAGAGTGACGATCTGGAGGCCTTTGATGCGCAGGTGGCGGCGCTCGAAAGCTCGCTTCAGGGCACGCGGGAAACGGCGGCCGTGTTTGACGCTGAGTTGAGTGCGCTGCAATCGAGCTTTACCTCGGCGAGTGCGGATGCGCAGGGCCTAAGCCGGTCGATTTCGCGCGGCCTGCGCAAGTCGTTCGAGGATCTGATTTTCGACGGGGCGGCGCTCTCCGATGTGATGAACTCGCTGGCCGAGAGCATCACGCGCTCGATCTATGCCGCTGCCGTTCAGCCGGTCTATGACCAGGTGGGCAGTCTGGTGACGAGCGGCCTTGAAGGGCTCTTGTCCAGTTTCTCCCTCTTCGAGAAGGGGGCGCCATTTTCGCAGGGGCGCGTGGTGCCCTTTGCGACCGGTGGCATCGTCTCTGGCCCGGTTCAGTTTCCGATGCGTGGTGGGACCGGGCTGATGGGTGAGGCGGGGCCGGAGGCGATCATGCCGTTGACCCGTGGTGCCGATGGGCGGCTGGGTGTTCAGGCGCAGGGCGGCGGTCGCTCGGTTGCCATGACCTTCAACATTTCAACGCCGGATGTGGCCGGGTTCGAACGCTCGCAAAGCCAGATCGCGGCACAGATGTCACGCGCACTGGGCCGCGCGGACCGGAACAGGTGAGGCAGGGCAGATGAGTTTTCACGAGGTCAGGTTTCCCACGGATCTGAGTTTTGGTTCCACCGGCGGACCGGAACGGCGTACGGAAATTGTGACGCTGGCAAACGGGTTCGAGGAGCGGAACACGCCTTGGTCGGAGTCGCGCCATCGCTATGACGCGGGGGTGGGTATGCGGTCGCTCGACGATCTGGAGGTTTTGATCGCGTTCTTTGAGGCGCGGCAGGGGCAGCTTTACGGGTTTCGGTGGAAGGATTGGTCGGATTACAAATCCTGCCGTCCCTCTGAAGCTGTGGCGTTCGATGACCAGATCATCGGGGTCGGCAATGGCGTGATGCGGGACTTCGGCCTGACCAAGACCTACCGGTCCGGGCAGGCCGACTACGCCCGGCGCATTGCAAAGCCCGTGTTGGGAACCATCAGGGTGGGGATCCAGGGGGCGGAGCAGCTTGAAGGCGTCCACTACACCGCGGATCCCGAGACCGGCACGGTGCAGTTCGCCGATCCGCCTGATGAAGGGGTGCAGGTCACGGCGGGTTACGAGTTCGATGTGCCCGTGCGGTTCGATACTGACCGAATCCACTTGTCGGTTGAGAGTTTTCAGGCGGGTGACGTCCCTTCGATCCCGGTGGTGGAGGTGCGCCTGTGAGTGTTGCGGGGCTTCACGCGCATCTCGCGTTCGGTGCGACAACCGTCTGCCGATGCTGGGCTGTGACGCGGAAGGACGGGGGTGTCCTTGGGTTCACCGATCACGACCGATCCCTAGCCTTCGATGGCATCGCGTTCCGGGCGGATACAGGCCTGACGGCCCATGCGCTGCAGCAGACGACGGGGTTGTCGGTGGACAACACCGAGGCGCTGGGGGCGTTGAGCGATGTGTCCCTGCGCGAGGCGGATCTGGAGGCAGGCCGGTTTGACGGGGCGGAGGTGAGTGCCTGGTTGGTGAACTGGGCAAAGCCTGAAGAGCGGATGCTGCAATTCCGCGGAACGATTGGGGAAACCTCGCGGATCGACGGGGCGTTTCGTGCCGAGTTGAGGGGGCTCGCTGAGGCGCTCAATCAGCCTCGTGGGAAGGCTTATCAGGCGCCCTGCGGCGCGGTGCTGGGTGATCAGGCCTGCGGGTTTGATCTGGAGCTTCCGGGGTATACGCTTGAGACCGAGATTGCGGAGGTTCGCGGGCCCGCTGAGATCTTCGTTGTGGAGGTCGGTGGGGCCGACGAGAACTGGTTCTCCCGCGGTGCGTTTCGTGTGCTTGGCGGTGCGGCTGCGGGACTGGCCAGCACGATCAAACGTGACGTGCCGGAGGATGGTCTTCGCCGGATCGAGCTTTGGCAGGAACTACGTGTGCCGGTGTCGCAGGGCGATCAGGTTCTACTGACGGCGGGGTGCGACAAGACGGCCGAAACCTGTCGCGCGAAGTTCAACAATTTCATGAACTTCAGGGGATTTCCTCATATCCCGGGAGAGGATTGGCTGATGAGCTATCCGCGGGGCGACGGGGCGAACGATGGCGGGAGTCTCGGTGGATGACACAGGGAGAAGCAATTGTTCAGATCGCCCGGGACTGGATCGGGACGCCGTATCACCACCAGGGGTCAACCTGTGGCGCAGGCGCGGATTGCCTTGGCCTGATCCGCGGGGTCTGGCGCACGCTTTACGGCGAAGAGCCGGAAGCCATGCCTGCCTACACGGCGGACTGGTCGGAGGCGGGCGGGACAGAACTCCTCTGGACCGCTGCTGCCCGGCACCTGACGCCACTTCGCGGCGAGGGCGGACCGGCCTTGGGGGAGGTTCTGCTCTTTCGCATGCGGCGGGGTCGCGTGGCCAAGCATCTTGGCATCGTGACCGCGATCAGCGACCGACCGCACTTCGTGCACGCCTATTCGGGGCACGGGGTCATCGAATCCGCTCTGACCGAGCCCTGGCGGCAAAAGATCGTCGCCCGTTTTGCCTTTCCTGAGGATCCGCGCTGATGGCAACACTCGTTCTTTCTGCGCTCGGCGCGTCGCTCGGGGCCTCTCTTGGTGGCAGTGTCCTTGGCATCTCGACGGCGGCCATCGGCCGCGCGGTCGGTGCGACAGTCGGCCAGGCCATCGATCAGGCCTGGCTCGGTCAGACGCTCATGGGCAGTGGGTCGCAGGTCGTTGACCACGGAAAGATTGACCGGTTCCGCCTGAGTGGCGCGAGCGAAGGGACAGGGATCCCGCGCATCTATGGACGGATGCGGGTGGGCGGTCAGGTGATCTGGGCCTCGCGCTTTCTGGAGACGGTTAGCACATCAACCGTTGAGACGGGCGGCAAAGGCGGAGGCGGTGGATCGTCCACCACGGTCAACGAGTATTCATATTCGGTGAGCCTTGCCATGGCGTTGTGTGAAGGAGAGATCGCGCGAGTCGGCCGGATCTGGGCGGACGGGATTTTTTTTTTTAATGATTAGGTGAATTTGGTGATCGACACCGGAACCCAGGATCAGCTTCCGGACCCGAAGATCGAGGCGGTGCAGGGGATTGGCGCCGTCCCGGCTTATCGCGGGACCGCCTATGTGGTGATCGAGGATCTACAGTTAGAAGCCTTTGGGAACCGGGTGCCCCAGTTCAGTTTTGAAGTGATCCAGGGCGCGCCGGACGATGCGGAGACCCTGGATATCGCGCGTCAGATCGAGGCTGTGGCCTTGATCCCGGGGACCGGCGAATACGCGCTGGCGACCACCCCGGTTTACATGAAGGCCGCCAACAACACGCAGCGCGCGGTCAACATCAACACGCCGCTTGGCGTGACGGATTTTGAAGCGTCGCGAGAGGCCCTGTTCTCTGACCTTCCGAACCACAAGGCGACCTCTCTTGTCATCTCCTGGTTCGGGACGGATCTGCGGGCGGGAACCTGCCAGATCGCACCACGGGTTGATCAGAAGAGCGGCGAGGGCAGCAAGATGGCCTGGGCGGTCAGCGGGCTTAAGCGCAGTACCGCTTCTCTCGTTCCCTATCTCGACGATCGCCCTGTTTATGGTGGCACGCCGACGGACCAGTCCGTGATCGAGGCGATATCCGTCCTTCGGGAGGGTGGCCGCGAGGTTATGTTCTATCCCTTTGTTCTGATGGAGCAATTGGCGGAGAACGGGTTAGAAGATCCGTGGACAGGCGCGCCGGACCAACCGGCACTGCCTTGGCGGGGACGGATTACTCTGTCAGTGGCGCCGGGCCGCGATGGGTCACCCGACGGCACGCAAGGGGCGGCGGACGAGGTTGCCGCGTTTTTCGGCGCTGCGGCGCCCGGGGACTTCCCGAAGTTTCTTAGCAAGCGAAACTACTCTGGTCCGCCGGAGTTTTCCTACCGTCGGTTCATCCTGCACTATGCCTACCTGTGTGCAGATGCCGGCGGGGTTGATGCGTTCTGTATCGGGTCAGAGTTGCGGGGCCTCACGCAGATCCGCGGTCCAGGGGGCAGCTTCCCGGTGGTCGACGCGTTACGCGCCCTAGCAGCGGACGTTCGTTCGATCTTGGGACCGGACACCAAGATCGGTTATGCCGCCGATTGGTCGGAGTATTTTGGCTATCATCCGCAGGACGGATCAGGCGATGTTCTGTTCCAACTCGATCCCCTGTGGGCGGATCCCGAGATCGATTTTGTCGGCATCGACAATTACATGCCGTTGAGCGACTGGCGGGACGGCGAGGATCATGCCGACGCCGGGTTCGGGTCGATCTACAACCTCGAATACCTGCGTGGGAACGTCGCCGGGGGCGAGGGGTACGACTGGTACTATGCTGGTCCCGAGGGCAAAGCCGCCCAGAAGCGCCTGGCGATCGTCGATACGGCCCATGGCGAAGACTGGGTGTTTCGTTACAAGGATCTGGTCAACTGGTGGGCGTCCGTGCATTACGACAGGCCGGGCGGCGTTCGATCATCGACGCCAACCGCCTGGCAGCCCGGCGCCAAGCCAATCTGGCTGACGGAGCTCGGCTGCCCGGCGGTAGATAAGGGCACCAACGCCCCGAATGTCTTCTACGATCCAAAATCGTCTGAATCCGCTTTGCCGCCCTATTCGTCGGGCCGACGCGATGATTTCATCCAGCGCCAAGCCCTGACCGCGATCTACGGGCACTGGTCGGAGCCGGAGAACAACCCAGTCTCGCCGATCTATGGCGGGCCGATGGTTGATCTTTCGCATGCGTTTGTCTGGGCCTGGGACGCGCGGCCTTTTCCGTTCTTTCCCAACCAGTCGGTGGTGTGGAGCGATGGGGCCAACTATCAGCGTGGGCACTGGCTGAACGGTCGGATGAGTGCGCGGGGGCTGGCCGATGTCGTGCGCGAAATCTGCGCCTGGGGTGGGTTAACGGAGATCGATGTCTCCGGCGTCTACGGTGTGGTGCGTGGCTTCTCTGTCGAAGCAGGCACAACGCCGCGCGCGGCGCTTCAGGCCTTGATGCTGGCCCATGGGGTCGATGCGACGGATCGCAACGGGGTCATTCATTTCACCATGCGGGGCGGGCGGGTCACATCCTCGGTCGCGCCGGGGCATCTGGCAACGACCGATGATCTGGCAAACGGGATCGAGCGCATTCGCGCGCCGGAGGCAGAGCTTGTCGGGCGCGTGCGGGTCAGCAGCATCGAGTCCGAGGGCGACTATCAGATCCGTGCCGTGGACGCGGTATTCCCCGATGATACGGCAGACACGATCTCCGAGACGGATCTTCCCATGCTCCTGACGGCGGGCGAGGGTCGTGCGATAGCCGAACGCTGGCTCGCTGAGGCGCGTGTGGCGCGGGATACGGTGCAGTTCGCCTTGCCGCCTTCGCGCATGGACATCGGCGCCGGTGATGTCGTGACGCTGCCGGGGACGGAAACCGAAAGCCGCTATCGCATTGACCGGCTGGAACACACCCATCTGCTTGTGGCAGAGGCGCAGCGGGTGGAGGCGGGAGTTTATGTCCCCTCGCCAGATGTGCCCGAGGATCAGGTGCGGCAGGCGGATTTCGCGGTGCCGGTCCCGGTTGATCCTGTGTTCCTTGACCTGCCGCTTCTGACCGGCGGGGAGGTGGCCCATGCGCCCCATCTGGCGGTTGCGTCGAAACCCTGGTCGGGTCCCGCCGCAGTTTACAAGTCCCCCGCCCAGGACGGTTTCGAGCTGGCCAGTCTGGTGCAATCGCCTGCGGTCATGGGGGAAACAGAAACGGATCTGGTCAGTGCCGCCGCCGGCCTTTGGGATCGCGGGGCCGCGCTGCGCGTGCGGATGTGGCAGGGCGGTCTGACCTCTGTGACCGAGGAGGCGCTGCTGAACGGCGCGAACGCGGCCGCTATCGGCTCCGGCTCGGACGATCTGTGGGAGGTGTTCCAGTTTGCAGAGGCCACCCTGGTCGCGCCCGATGTCTATGACCTGCGCCTGCGCCTCCGCGGGCAAGTAGGCACGGATGCGGTGATGCCGGGGGTCTGGCCTGCGGGAAGCCGCTTCGTCCTTTTGACTTCCGCCCTTGTTCAGCCGGATCTGGGTCTGTCGGAGCGGCAACTGGCGCGCACCTGGCGGATCGGCCCATCGCGCAAGCCCGCGGATGATCCGGTTTATGCCGAGGAGGTACGCGCCTTCGACGGGGTCGGACTGCGCCCCTATGCGCCGGTTCATCTGCGCGCCCGGTCCGGGACGGACGGCTATGACCTCAGTTGGATACGCCGCACCCGGATCGACGGGGACAGCTGGGCCGGGATGGATGTCCCGCTGAACGAAGAGAGTGAAGTTTATATCGTTCGGGGCAGTGTCTCTGGCGCGGTGATCCGCGAGGTCACGGTCGAGACGCCGTCCTGGACCTATTCGACCGCTGACTGGACGGCGGATGGCGCACGGTCGCCCTTCACCGTCGATATCGCCCAAGTCTCAACTCGGTTCGGCCCGGGTCCCTTCAGGAGTTTGACGATCCATGACTGATACACCCCATCTTGCATTGCCACTCTTGCAGCCGAGCCAGGCGCAGAAGCACGTCACGATGAACGAGGCTCTGTCGCGGATTGATGCGCTGACCCAGTTGGAGCTGCAGTCACGGACGCTGAACGCGCCCCCGGCGTCTCCGTCCGAGGGGGTGGCCTATGCCGTGGCCACGGGCGCCGTGAACGCATGGGCCGGGAAGGACGGGCAGGTTGCGCTGTACCTCAATGGGGGTTGGGCGTTTTTGCAGCCGAGCGCGGGATGGCGCGGTTGGCTGGCTGACGAAGGGACGCCGGTGCAGTTTGATGGGGCGGAGTGGATCCCAGGTGCAGGCGCGTTGAGCACGCATGGGGCGGCGACGACGCTGCGCGTGATCGAGCATGATCATCTCGTGGTTGCGGGTGCGAGTACTGATACCGCGGCCATCATCCCGGCGCAGTCGTTGGTGTTCGGGGTAACGGGTCGAGTTCTTGAAACCATTCCGGGGACTGCGACGTCCTGGCGTCTCGGGATCGGTGGCGTGTCGGACAATCGTTATGGAAGCGGGCTGGGGCTGTCGCAAGGCTCCTGGCTGCGCGGGCTGACCTCGTCGCCGTTGGCGTATTACAGCGACACAGCGCTGACACTGACGGGCGAGGGGGGCGACTTCGACGGTGGCGGCGAAGTCCGGCTTGCCGTTCACATTCTGGAACTTGGCCTGCCACGGGCCTGAGGTCGGGGTGCAGGAGGTCTTGATTGACGATGTGCTTGCGGCGGCCGCAGTCGTCGCGCACGTCCCCTCGCATTTACAGGAGTGGGTTCTCAGGCGGCTGTTTTGCGAAGCGACCGCCGCCGATCTCTACCGTAAGGACAGGGGGCGCGCGCATTGGATATGGGGTGACGGCACGCTGGCGACGGCGGCTGGGCGCCGACCAAGGTATAGTCCGGCCCGGCTGTCCGACCCTTGTTTCAGGCAAAGTGTTTTGCGCGTGATCCTGTCTCTCGGCGAGATCTACCCTCTGGCGCAGGACACGCACATGGGATGGGTGGGGTCCGCCTCCAACCGGCCGGGTGAGATCTCTTCCCCGCATTCCGTGCAATATCCGAATTCACCCTCCGCCATTCGCGCAAATGCCGCTTCGATGCGCTGCCTTTGAACCGCCCGTCTACGGGCGTTCGCCTGGGCCATGGCCTGCCGTTGCATGGCGTCCATCCGGCTGAGCCGCCCCACGGATTGCTGATCGAGCGTGACCGTCGCCTGATCGTCTTCGCCCGCGGCATCTTCAGCGTCCAATGTTTCCAAAAGCGCCGTGAGACGGGTCCGATACGTGGCGATGATGTCGTTATCGATCACTTTTTCCTGTTCCCGAGGGTTCCAATTTGGCTTGGGCGACACAACTGGTGTAAGACGCGGTTCAGCCGAAGGAGAATACCATGGCCCAGACGCGTCGCAAGTTGACCGAAGTCGATCCCATCTGGTCGCGGATTCGCGAAGAAGGGGAAGAGGCTGTTGCGAAGGAGCCGCTCCTTGGCGGGCTGATACATTCGTCGATCCTGCACCACCCGACACTAGAGCGCGCGCTGAGCTATCGGATGTCGCTGAAGCTGGCCTCGGGTGAGATGTCGGAACAGATTTTGCGCGAGATCGCGGAAGAGGCCATGGCGGCGGACCCCACGATCGCGCAGTCAGTGCGCGCCGATATCGTCGCGGTCTTTGATCGCGACCCGGCCTGCCATCGGATGATTCAGCCGCTTCTTTATTTCAAGGGTTTCCAGGCGCTGATCGCCTATCGTATTGGGCATTGGCTGTGGACGCAAGGTCGCGATGATCTGGCCTATTTCCTGCAGATGCGGACGTCGGAAGTGTTCGGAATCGACATTCACCCGGCGGCGGTGATCGGCAAGGGCATTATGATCGACCACGCCCATTCCATCGTGATCGGGGAAACGGCGGTTGTGGGTGATAATGTCTCCATGCTGCACTCGGTTACGCTGGGTGGAACGGGCAAGGAAGAAGAGGACCGGCATCCGAAAATTGGTGACGGGGTTCTGATCGGCGCTGGCGCCAAGGTGCTGGGCAATATCAAGATCGGTAACTGCTCGCGGATCGCGGCGGGTTCGGTGGTTCTGGAAGAAGTGCCCTGCAAAACGACCGTAGCTGGCGTTCCGGCGAAGATTGTCGGTGAAGCGGGCTGTGCCCAGCCCTCGCGCACGATGGATCAGCTGATCAAGAAGTCCTGCGGTTAGACGTTTCAAACAACTGAAACATCGCTGAAACCACGGAACCGTCGCGATACGCGCGAGGCGGTGCTATGGTTTCCCCATCGCAAGAGGGGAATTCACACCGATGAGCATTCGACAGACCTCCGGCCGGGGCCGGCTTTTTGATTCTGTACTCGACACTGTGGGCGACACGCCGTGCATTAAAATCAACAACATAGCGCCGGATCATGTGACGGTTTACGTCAAAGCTGAGGCGTTTAATCCGGCTGCTTCGGTCAAGGACCGCCTGGCCTTGAACATCATCGAGGCGGCCGAGCGTGAGGGGCGCATTCGCCCTGGTCAGACTGTCGTGGAAGCGACGAGCGGCAACACCGGCATCGGCCTTGCCATGGTTTGCGCTGCCAAGGGCTATCCCCTTGTGGTGACAATGGCCGACAGCTTTTCCATTGAGCGTCGCCGCCTGATGCGGTTCCTGGGCGCCAAGGTGGTTTTGACGCCGCGCGCCGAGAAGGGCTTTGGCATGTACACCAAGGCGAAGGAGCTGGCGGAGCAGAACGACTGGTTCCTGGCCAGCCAGTTCGAGACCAAGGACAACGCCGATATCCACGAGAGCACGACCGCGCAGGAGATCATTGGCGATTTCGCGGGCACGAAGCTCGACTATTGGGTGACTGGATATGGCACAGGCGGCACGGTGTCGGGGGCGTCTCGCGTGCTTCGCAAGGAGATGCCGGATCTGAAGATCATCTGCACCGAGCCCGCGAATGCGGCGATTGTAAGCTCAGGGATCGCGCAGTCGCGGGACGGCGAACGTCCGACCGGCAGCCACCCGGATTGGGAACCCCATCCGATCCAGGGCTGGACGCCGGATTTCATTCCGTTCGTCCTTCAGGAAGCCATTGATAACAAGTACTTCGACGAGATGATTCCGGTGCCGGGTCCCGAAGGGATCGCCTGGTCAAAACGGCTGGCGGCCGAGGAAGGGATCTTCACCGGGATCTCCGGCGGGTCGACCTTTGCTGTTGCGATGCAGGTTGCGGAAAGCGCGCCCGCCGGGTCGACGATGCTGGTGATGCTGCCTGATACGGGCGAGCGTTATATGTCGACACCGCTCTTTGAGGATATCCCCGAAGATATGACCGATGAAGAGTGGGACATCTCACGCTCGACGCCAACCGCACAGATGGCGGCAGAGTAGGGGTTTCGCCGCCCTTTGGCGGCGACCAGGGCGAGGGGCGCTGCCCCTCGCGCTCCCCGGGATATTTTCGGAAAGAAGAGAGGCGCGGGTCAGGGCGTTTTTGTCAGCTGATCGTAGGCTTCGATGGCCTTGACCCCGTACATGTAGGCGGGTCCTCCGCCCATCATCATGGCGACACCGACGGCCTCAGCCACATCCTCTCGGGTGGCGCCTGCTTTGGCCGCGGCTTGTACGTGAAAGCCGATGCAATCGACGCAGCGGGTGGAGACGCCGATTGAGAGGGCGATCAGCTCTTTCGTTTTCACGTCAAGATGCCCCTCGGCCATGGTCCCGCGGTGAAGCGCCGTGAAGCCTTGTCCGGCCTCCGGGTGCATTTGTCTGAACGTGGCGAGGGTCTCGCTTGTTTCTTTCAAGTGGGCCGTCCAGTCCATTCCCGTTTCCTTTCCCCAAAACAAAACGGCCTTCGCCCAAACGGGGGAAGGTCGCCTTGTCGTGAATCAAGTAATGGATCAGGCGAGCATCGCCACCGGGTTTTCGAGCCCAGATTTGATTGCATCGAGGAATTGGGCCCCAAGCGCCCCGTCGATGACGCGGTGGTCTACAGAGAGGGTGACGCTCATCACCGTGGCGACGGCGAGTTCCCCATCTGCGCCGACGACAGGCTTCTTGACGCCTGCGCCCACGGCGAGGATCGACCCGTGCGGCGGGTTGATCACCGCATCGAAGTTGTCGATCCCGAACATGCCGAGGTTCGAGATCGCGAAGCTGCCGCCCTGATATTCATGGGGGGCGAGCTTGCGTTCGCGGGCGCGTCCGGCGAGGTCCTTCATTTCCGCCGAGAGTGCCGAAAGCGATTTCATATGCGCGTCTTTCAGAACCGGGGTGAAGAGCCCGCCTTCAATGGCGACGGCGACGGCCACATCGGATGGGGTCAGCTTCAGGATCCGATCCCCGGCCCAGACGGCATTGGCGTCCGGCACCTGCTGGAGCGCAATGGCGCAGGCCTTGATGATGAAGTCGTTGACCGAGAGCTTCACGCCGCGGGCCTCGAGCTGTTTGTTGAGCTCGCCGCGGAACTTCAGCAGGGCGTCCAGCTGGATGTCCCGGCGGAGGTAGAAGTGTGGGATTGTCTGCTTTGCTTCGCCAAGGCGGGTCGCGATGGTTTTGCGCATCCCGTCGAGCTTCACCTCTTCGAACTCGCGCCCTTCGAACATTTTCACGACCGCATCGGTCGACGGGCCGGTTGGTGCGGCGGCGGCCGCGGGTGCAGTTGCCGGCGATGCTGCCGCCGAAGGGGCAGGTGTGGCGACCG
>CAWUIX010000028.1:0-11387 GCA_963922395.1 uncultured Rhodobacterales bacterium
CTTGCCGTGGCAGAGTTCCCGGTCTCAGGCGGGGCTGCTCCCACTAGTACTCGCCCGGTCGATCCACTCCCGCCGAACCCAGTTCCGCCCTTGGGGGATCTCGACACGGCGCGCCGTGTTGCCCTGCGGATGGAAGGCGGGGCGATGGGCGGGATGACAAGTGCGATCCTGGACGGAGAGGAGCGGGATCCGCGCGCGCTCGCCGCCGAAGGCAAGGTCTGGGCGATGAACGGGATGGCGGACATGCCGGAAGCGCCGCTGGTCACGGCAGACCGGGGGGAGACGATCCGGCTCTCCATCGTCAACGACACCGCCTGGCCCCATGCCATGCACCTTCACGGCCACCATTTCCGCGTTCTTGGCGATGCGGGCCCCGGTCCTTTGCGCGACACCGCGCTGGTGGCCCGCGGAGAGACGGTCGAGTTGGCCTTCGTTGCGGACAATCCCGGCGACTGGCTTCTCCATTGCCACATGGTCGAACACGCCGCCGGCGGCATGATGACCTGGATCCAGGTTAGCTGACGGGATCTTGATCCTGAACGAGATCGGCGCAAGTTAAGATGGGTCTGCCCAACCTCAGGAGCCGCCCATGACCGCCCCCGAACGCAAGAAAGCATCCGACTTCGATCCCCGCATTCTCGAGATTTTTGATGGCTATGTGCATGGCCAGATCACCAAGCGCGAGTTCATCTCTCAGGCTGGCCGATATGCGGCGGCCGGTGTGACCGGCGCGATGATCCTGGACCAGCTGAAGCCTAACTACGCCTATGCCCAGCAAGTCGCCCCGGACGATCCCGAAATTGAAACCGAGATCGCGAGTTACGAAAGCCCGGACGGCCACGGCACGATCCAGGGCCTGATGGCCCGGCCTGCCGGGGCAAGCGGCCCTTTGCCAGCGGTCCTCGTTGTGCACGAAAACCGCGGTCTGAATCCCTATATCGAGGATGTCGTCCGCCGCACCGCGAAGGCGGGCTACCTCGCCTTTGGCCCCGACGGGCTCACCCCGCTGGGCGGATACCCCGGGACCGATGAGGAGGGGCGCGAGATGCAGCGCAGCCTCGACCGCGTGAAACTCATGTCAGACTTCTTCGCGGCTTTCGAATTCCTGCGCGACCACGACGGATCGACCGGCAAGGTCGGGGCTGTCGGGTTCTGCTACGGTGGCGGTGTCTGCAACGCGCTCGCCGTGGCCTACCCAGAGCTTGCAGCCTCGGTCCCGTTCTATGGCCGGCAGCCTGCGGCAGAAGACGTTGCATCTATCGAAGCCCCGCTGATGATCCACTATGCGGGCCTTGATGACCGGATCAATGCGGGCTGGGGGGCTTATTCTGAAGCCCTGGCGCAAAACCAGAAGGCGTTTACCGTCCACTCCTATCCGGATGTGAACCACGGGTTTCACAATGACACGACGCCTCGCTACGACGAGGCGGCGGCGGAACTCGCTTGGGCGCGGACGCTGGATTTCTTTGGCCGAAAACTCGCAGCCTAGATCGAACTACACACAATGATCATTCAGTGGTGCCGCGATCAACGGAAGCCGGAAGGCGTCCGGCGAGAAGTACTCGATGGGCGATGAAATGAAGCCAAGACAAAGGAGAGTGTAGTTCACCTTCCCGCTCCAAACGTTGTCGAAGTTATCGTCCATCAAGGTCATAACCACGCGAATGTTGGCCTTGGTGAACGCATTAGTCTGCGTGAGGCTTTCGACAAAGACGTTTGCTGATGCCAGGCCATAGTTCTCGTCCGTTGGATTATTCCAGATCTGGCGAGCCTCATCAAAGTTGCCATAGTTGAGGCGCCAACCCTCGATCGCGGGAATCACAGCAATCGTGTTTTTGGGCACGTCGATGACACTGTGAACCTCGAACCTGGGGTTCTTCTTCCAGTGTGGATTGTTGACGATGGATTGTGTTCCGCGAACTTGCGTCTCCGCAGGAATAGCGCACGTCACGGCAAGGTTCTGATTGAATAGCGCGCGTGACTGCGGATTGACCTGACCCTGTGGCGTGACCAGCGGCTTGACGGTTGTGAACCTAAGGGCCGGATCAATGGCCTCATCTGTAATGATGATTTGCGAATAGGCCGCACCTGCGATGAACAAGGCAACGAAAGCAGAAGTTAAGAGCCTGAGCATGAGTCCCCTCCCAGCATGCACATGAACAATGCGAGGGACCATATCACAGAATGGTGGTATTCGTGTCTTGACTAAGTGGACCTGCGAACCTCGTACCCCGGCTCTTCCGGTTCATCGTCCACCATCTCGGCGGGGAAGCCCGGGGCGCGGATGTCGAGGCCCGTGGGCTCTTCATAGCGGCGGATGATATTTGGGCTGAGTTCGCGGGGGCCGTAGGCGTCGATCGCCTCGCGGAACATCTCGACAAGCATGGGTGACAGCGTAAGCGGGACGTTATTCGTCTCGGCGATCTCCTGGAAGAGGCCGATGTCCTTCAGGACCAGATCCATCGTGAAGTTGATGTCGCGCGAGCCGTTCAGGATCACCTGGCTTTCGGTCTCGTGGACGAACGACGTGCCGGACGAGATCCGGATCGCTTCGTAAGTCGTGGCAAGGTCCATTCCGGCCGCTTTGGCGGTCACCAGCGCTTCGGCGCAGCTGACAAGGTTTGCGGTGGCGAGGTAGTTCGTCAGGACCTTCAGGATCGAGGCAGAGCCCACCTCGCCTGTGTGCAGGACCCGCCGCCCCAGTGTGGTCAGGACGGGCAGAATCCGCTCAAACGTTTCGCGGGGGCAGCCCGCAAATATCGAGATATTGCCGGTCGCCGCGCGGTGACAGCCCCCCGACACAGGGCAATCGACGGCCTCTGCGCCCTTCGCGGTGACAAGTGCCGCGATGCGTTTCACCTCACTGGCATCTGTTGTCGACATCTCGTCCCAGATTTTGCCGTCTGAAAGGCCCGCGAGAATGCCGTCTTCCGCCTCCATCACCGCAGAGCAGGCCGCGGGCGAGGGCAGGCAGGTGATGATGATATCGCAAGCTTCCGCCATCTCGCGCGGGCTGTCCGCCCAATGGGCACCTGCCTCCAGAAACGGTGCGGCGGCGGCCCTGTCCAAGTCGCGGACGGTAAGGTCATACCCGTTCCGCAACACGCTGCCCGCCAGCTTGCCGCCGACATTCCCCAATCCGATAAACCCGATCTTCACGTGCGTCTCTCCCTGCCGCGTGCCCATGCAAAATGGGGGCATGGGTTGATGCCGACCGTCTTGCCCGTTTGCGACCCAATCGGTTCGGTCCACGATGGTGTACCGCTAAACTGTCAAAATCACTGTCTTTTTTTGTTTACAGCGCGTCATTCGCCGCTAGGTTCGACGCCCATGAGCGCCTTGGACGATCACCCGCTACGCTATGCGCTGGCCAACGAGCTTCACGCGCGGCCCTTTCCGCCGCTCGCGGCGCCGTGCCGTGCGGCCTATGTCGCGATCAAGCGTCCGCAGGAAGCTGCGGCGCGGGATCGGGGGGCCGACAGGGCGCATCTGATTGATCTTCTGGATCGTTTTGGCGCGCCGCATCCGCAACCCGACGCGACCCATTGGTTCGGCGAGATCGGCCGGCACCAGCTCAAATGGGAGAGCCACACGGAGTTCGTGACCTACACGGTCTTTGGGGCTGGCAATGCCGAACGTCCATTCGATGCGCGTACGTTTGAAGTCTTTCCCGAGGATTGGCTCGCCCGCGCACCTGGGGCTCGGGTGACATCCGCGCTCATCCGGGTGGAGGTCTGGGATGGGGTCGCTGATCTCGGACCCAAGCTTGATGACTGGTTCGTGCCGGAAAGCCTGGCCACCAGTGCCGTTTTGGACAACGCCGCCGTTATGGCGGGCGATTTCCGGATCGATGTGGCGGGGCATATGCGGTTCGCCGTATTCGTGAAACCGGGCATGGGCGCCCGCCGCGTGGGCCGTATCGTGCAGCGCCTGTGTGAGATCGAAACCTACAAATCCATGTCGATGCTGGGCCTGGCGCGCGTGCGCGAGATGGGTCCGGGGCTAACATCCTGTGACCATGAGCTGAACGCGCTTATGGGCGAAATGACAGGCGGCGCGGGCAAGGCCGAAGAGACGCTTGAGGCGCTTCTCAGGATATCTTCGGAGCTGGAGAATCAGCTGGCGCGCAACGCCTTTCGGTTTGGGGCCACGGGGGCCTATGAGGCGCTCGTGAACCAGCGGATCAAGGTCCTGCGCGAAGAGCGTTTCGAAGGCCGGCAGACCTTTGGCGAGTTCATGATGCGGCGGTTTGATCCGGCGATGCGAACAGTTAAGGCAGGCGAAGGCCGGCTTCAGGCCATGGCAGAACGCGCGATGCGAGCAGGGAACCTTCTTCGGACGCGCGTGGATGTAGAGCGGTCTGGCCAGAACCAGAAACTCCTTGAAAGTATGGACAAGCGCGCGGATATGCAGCTTCGCCTGCAGCGGACCGTCGAGGGCCTGAGCGTTGTTGCGATCAGCTATTACGCCGTGAATCTTGCCATCTATGTTCTGGGGCCGGTGGCGGAAGAGGCGGACGTGTCAAAGATCGTGCTGACCGCCATTGTCACACCGCTTGTGATTTTTGGCGTGTGGATGCTGGTCCGGCGGCTCCGGCGCGAAATGGAAAAGTGACGCGGGTCGTTCTGCCTCTACCCAAAGCAGTCATGTGACCAGACCGTATTGATGTTCAGGTCCTTTGCCACTCCGGGCGGGTTTGTCCACTCGACGTAAAAGACGATCTCGAAAGTGCTGAGCTGTGAGTGATTTGGCGTGCCCGTGTTCCAGCTTCGGCAGAGATATTCAGAGAAGTTGTAGGCGAGGCGCTGTGGGATGTTCTCGTAACTCTGGTCTTCCATTTGCGACAGGAACTTGCGCCAGCGTCCGTTCTCGTAATCCGCCGATATGACGTCCGGCGGGCCATCGGGCGCCGCGCCCAGCCGGCGGTTGTAGACATCGACCACCATCCCGTTTGTCAGGCGTCCCTCGATCAGGGGCCAGGGGCTCGTGATCTCAGGGTGCGGAGCGAACATGGTCCAGAATTGATAGAGGCCAAGCGCTTGGCGCACCGCGCGAAACTCGTCCGAGAGACGGACCGAGGCGGCGGGCAGGGTTGAGACGTTCTGAACCGTGACGAAGACAAGTGCCAGCGCAGCGATGAGACTGCTCAGCCGTCCCGGCACAACGCGAAGGGGCCGCATGGGCCAAATCACCTCTGACAGGCGCGCAAGGCGGGGCCGGTTCGCGGCAACCATTGCGTAGGCGCCATCCCCCGCCGCCGCGAAGGGCCGCCATCCCATGGGACGCGCGACCCATTTGAAGAGGGGAGATCCGGCCACAAGGCGTCGCAGTGCGAGCCAACCAAGATGGTCGGTGTCTCCGTCCGTCACCACCCAGCTGTTTTCACGCTCCAGCAGGGGACCGATGCGGGCATCGTCTTGCGCGGGCCGGATCGGGATGTCCCTCAGGCACAGGAACGTCGTGATAATCCGGCACATCTTCCAGCAGAAGGTGCAGTCGCGGTCATACCAGATCTTCAGCTCGCGCGATCCGGCGGGCCGGAGCCTCCTCGCCAGCCCATCCCACATCCAGCCTGGCATGAAGGTCAGGTTCATGACGATTGAAATCAAGGGGAAAAGCCCGATCTCAAGACACAACCAGAACCCGATATGCATCGTGATAAAGCAACACATCAGCACGGCCCGAACGGGACGGTGCAAAAGCGGGGTGAAGATCAGAATAGGACCTATCAGTTCGAGCGCCCAGACATAGTAGGTCAACCCGCTCAGAAGCGTCTCAAACTCCCGAAACCACAATGCGAAGGACGTGGCGAAGTAGTTCAGATTGAGCGCGTAATAGACAGCCGTCCCATCCGGGATCCAGATCGGGTCCGACTTCAGCAACGCGCTGAAGAAATACATCGACATGCCCTGGATCAGGAGGGCCGTGGTCGCAACGGACCAGAAGGCATTCGGCGCCGGGCGTTCAGCGCTGTCGAGCGCGGCATCGACGGAAAACCGCGCGCCCAAGGGCAAGAACATCGCCCAGAAGAGCAGGAGGATGGCCAGATTATCCTCGCCAGACAGGATCATCGTGTTCCGGTTCTGCAAGGACAGGAGCAGGACCCAACTGACCACGGTTGCCAGTCGCGTGCGCCAGCCCAGGATCAGCATCACAGCGAACAGACCCGCCAGTCCGAACAGCCCGGCCTGGAAGGCGGCGCTGCCATTGGCCAGATGGATCGAGAAAGAGGATGGTGAGAGGAAAGACACCGCGACATCCCGCGGCATGATGCCGAAATCGGTGTAGTGCGCGGTCAGGTCCCGCGCCCTGAGCAGGAGGTCCGTGATCAGGTAGACGCCCAGAAGCACCCGAAAGAGCGCAAGTGTTCTGAGGTCGATTCCAAAGATCTCACGAAACGACGCAAAACTACGCGCAGCCCCAACCGGGGCCGGCGCCGCATGTGCGGACGGAACCGTTGTTCTGTTGCCGTTTCCTGCCATTCTGCTCGACGTCACGATCAACGTAGAAACCTTAGCAGATCTTGGTCTTGGCGCATATGCAGACCGGTTCTGCGCACCCTATCCATGGCGCAGTGATGCATTATCAACAAAGCACCCGAACTTTGAGCCAGTCTGCGTCGATCGCGCCCGTCTCGCGATCTGCCGCTTGAAACTGTCGAAAATTCATGGCGCTCTGTGGGTGAGCAGACATCCGGGCGATCCAATGACCCTTCTCGTTCTCTACGCTTCCGTCGAAGGACATACGCGAAAGATCGCAGATTTCGTTCAGACCTGTGCGGAAGGTCTCGGGCATCGGGTGCGCCTTATCGACGTCGGCGTCAAAGGGGCCACTGCCGATTTCGACGACGCGGATCAGGTTATCCTCGCTGCGTCGGTTCATCGAAAGCGCCACCCCGACGAGTTCGAGAAATTCGTCCGAACGCACAAGGACGCGCTGGAGGCCCATCGCACCCTGTTCCTCTCGATCAGCCTCTGTGCAGGCTACCCCGAGGGTCTTGAAGAGGCACGAACCTATGTTGAAGACATGTCCGCCAGAACCGGGTTTGCCCCGAGCGCCGACATGCTTGTCGGCGGTGCGCTTCAGTTTGCGAAATACGCCGACTATGAGGCCTGGGTCGTCCGTTTCATCGCGGTCGGCATGAAACGCCATGAAGAGCTCGAAGAAGACCGAGAATTGACACACTGGGACGCGCTAAAGGCCCGAGTGTCCGAATTCCTGACCGAAGCCTAGTCGAACGATCTCGAACGCATCGCGCCCTAAAGGCGTGCGTGATCTGCCAGATCACCTCTCTTTCGATTGACCCGAACGTCACCTGCCCCTAGGTCCAAAGGGTCCCTCACGTCCGAACGCAAGGAAGCGCTCCCCATGCCGATCCGAAACCGCTTTGCCGAACTGCTCCCCGAAATTGCCGAATGGCGCCGTGACATCCACGCGCATCCCGAGTTGCAGTTTGACACGCATCGCACGGCAGGCCTTGTGGCCGAGAAGCTTAAGGAATTCGGCTGCGATGAGATCGTGACAGGGATCGGTCGTACCGGTGTGGTCGGCCTGATCAAGGGCAAGACCGATACATCCGGTCGGACCGTGGGCCTGCGCGCCGATATGGATGCGCTCCCGATTCACGAGGCCACGGGGAAGCCCTACGCCTCGAAAACCGACGGGGTCATGCACGCCTGTGGTCATGACGGTCACACCGCGATGCTGCTCGGTGCCGCCAAGTACCTGTCAGAGACGCGCAATTTCGATGGAACGGTCGCCGTCATCTTTCAGCCTGCGGAAGAGGGCGGGGGCGGGGGCCGCGAGATGGTCAACGATGGGATGATGGACCGGTTTGGGATCGACGAGGTCTATGGCATGCACAACTGGCCCGGCATGCCCACCGGCAGTTTCATGACTCGGCCCGGCCCCTTCTTCGCGGCGGCGGACCTTTTTGAGATCAAAGTGACGGGCCGCGGCGGCCACGCCGCACGCCCCCAGGTCACCATCGACACTACCGTGGTGGCCAGCCAGATTGTCCTTGCAATTCAATCGATTGCCAGCCGGAATGTCAGCCCCGTCGATCAGGTCGTCGTCACGATCAGCTCATTTCACACCGACTCTGTCGCCTTCAACGTGATCGCGGAAGAGGTGACCATGCGCGGAACGGTCAGAACCCATGACACTGCGGTGCAAGACCTTGCTGAGGCACGCCTGAAAGAAATCGTAACTCGTACGGCAGAGGCGTTCGGTGCAACGGCCGAGGTGGATTACAAGCGCAATTACCCGGTGATGCGCAACACCGAGGGCGAAACCGAGTTCGCCGCCTCCGCCGCGGAAACCGTTGCCGGGGACTGCGGAGATGCACCTCTCGTCATGGGGGGCGAGGATTTCGCCTTCATGCTGGATGCGCGCCCCGGCGCCTACATGCTCGTCGGCAATGGCGAAGACTCCGCCATGATCCACACCGCGACATACGACTTTAATGATGAGACCATTCCGGCAGGCTGTTCCTGGTTTGCAGAGATCGTCGAACAGCGGATGCCCGCGGCCTGACGGTCAAGATTGGTTGAGCAGGTCGCGGTAAAGCGCGACCAGCGACGCAGCCTCACCCTCGATGCGAAAGTTCGCCTCGACATGTGGACGCGCGGCCTGAGCAAGCGCGGTGCGCAAGTCGGCGTCATCCAGAATGGGCGCAATCGCGTCCGACAGACCTGCCACATCGCCGGGCGCCACGAGCCGACCGACCGCAGGATCGTCCACCAACTCCTCAAACGCTCCGACACGCGTGGCCACGACCGGGACGCCGGAGGCCATGGCCTCCAAAACGGTCAGGCCGAACCCCTCCCACCGTTGCGGCGCCACATAGAGGTCCAGCGCCGCATACCACTCCGCCACTTCTTCGACCGGAACCTCGGGCAAGAGGCGAAGCTGCGATGCCACGCCCGCCGCTGCAATCCGCTCGGTCAATTCACGGGCATACCCCTCGTGCCCAACCGTCCCACCCATCGCAATCGCCACGACGTCTGGCCTGTCCTTCAGAAGCGGGATCATCGCCTCGACAAAGTCGCCCGTGCCCTTCTGCGCCCGGACACGTCCGTAACACCCGACGAGCACCGCATCTGGGTCAAGCCCCAGCTTCTGGCGTAAGGCCCGCCGGTCGTCTGATGGCCGAAACCGCCCGGTATCGATCCCGTGCCGAATGACCGTGTGCGGTACCGTGAGGTAAGCCGCAGACCGGTTCGATACGGCCACAACCGCATCCATGCGCTGGATCAACCAACGGGTCAGCCAGGTGTGCTCGCGTTGAGACGCCGAGGTAAACAAGAGCTTCAGGCGCTTCCCCAGAAGCGACCGCAGCGCAAGACCCGCGATCATCTCGACATTCCGGCGCGCATGCCAGACCCGATACCCGGACGGTCCAGGGCCACGGCGCGACAGAAACGGCAGACGCGACAGCGGGATTTGCGGAATGTGCGCGGGCAAAGCTGGCCCGGTGGCCACGATCCCGATGTCACGCGCCTGCAGTGGAACAAGCGTGTGAACGGTCGCCGTGACTCCCGAAAGACGCTTCTTGAGGTTTGGCGCAATGACCTCGATGTCCATTTCAGTGCTCATGCGCTCGGCACCAGAGGGAGAAGGCGACCAGCCACGTCGTCGCGGACGCGGCCCTGGGCCGCTGCAAAGCGCTGCGCTGCATCCTGCATAGCACGGAGCTCTTCCGGCCGATCCAACACCGACAGAGCCTCGCGCAGCGCCGCGATATCAGCGACCTCCCGCGCGGCACCAGCCTCCACCATCCGCGCGTTTGTTTCCCGGAAGTTGGTGGCCTCGGGGCCAAACAGAACGGGCACGCTGAACTGCGCGGGCTCGAACGGATTGTGCCCGCCGATCTTAGCCAGCGATCCGCCGAGAAAAACGATTGGCGCCACGCTGTACCAAAGCCCCATCTCGCCCAGCGTGTCGGCAAGGTAGACGTCCGTATCCGCCTCAACCGGCTCGCCCGCGCTGCGCTGCGCGACCGTGAGGCCCCGCACCCGTATCATCTCCGCAAGCTCTGGCCCGCGCTCCGGATGCCGAGGGACAAGGATCAAAAGGCGCCCCTTGGGCCGCGCGTCGAGCACGGCCTCCTCCTCTCCGGGATGGGTAGATGCCGCAACCCAAAGGGGCCTGTCCTGCAGCATCTCCTGCAGGGCTCCCAGTGCATCCGTGTCCACAGGCAAAGGATCCGACGCCGCCTTCAGGTCGCCCGAAACCGTGACCCGATCTTGCGGCGCGCCAAGCCCGATCAAAGCCTCTGCCGTCGCCTCCGTCTGGGTGACAATCACATCGAGCCGACGCATGAGCGCCTCTGCCAGTCCGCTCCCAACTCCCTTCCAGCGCTCCAGAGACCGCGCTGACAACCGCGCGTTGATCAGCGCCAGAGGGATGCCCAGGGCATGGGCCTCAACGATCTGCCGTGGCCACAGCTCGCTTTCCACGAACACCACCAGATCCGGGCGCCAGTGGTCCAGGAACCGCCCGACGGCCCCTGGCGTGTCCAACGGCGCAAACTGGTGCCGCGACCGGGGAGGCAAGCGCGAGGCAACCATCTTCGCCGAGGTGGCCGAGGTGGTTGTGATCAGAAAAGAAAGATCGGGCCGCGCCATCGCCAGATCGCCGATCAAGCCAAGGACGGATAGGCTTTCCCCCACACTGACCGCATGGACCCAGATCAGCTTGCCGTCGGGCCGCGCTTCTGTCGCGCGACCGTCCCGCTCGCCCAAGCGCGCTTCGTCCACGCCTGCCTCGGACAGCTTTTGCGCATCTCTTCTAAGGATCGCGGACCCGGCCAGCACCCCAAAGGCGCAATAGACCCGGTAAAGGGCGCCAGGCGACGGTGCGCTGTGTCCTGCTGGTCCTGCCATCGTCCCTCGGCCGCAAACTGGGCCGAGCCTTAGCGCAGCGCGCCTATCCCGGCAACTCCGGCGGGAAATCAGAAGGTTTACGCTGGAAAGGAACTCACAAGCTGGGCCACCGCGGCGTCACCCGCCCGTATGGCTCATATGCCGCGACATTTGCCCGCCAAGCTCCTGCCGGGTGTAGTCGAAATCGTGCCCCTTGGGCTTCAGCGCAATGGCCGCCCGGATCGCCTCTTCCAACGGTGCATCATCGTCGGGATGCGCCCGAAGCGGCGCCCGAAGATCTGCCATATCCTCCTGGCCGAGGCACATGTAGATCTCGCCGGTGCAGGTGATCCGGACCCGGTTGCAGCTTTCGCAGAAGTTATGGGTCAAGGGCGTGATAAACCCGATCTTCTGTCCGGTTTCCTGCAGCTGGACATAACGTGCAGGTCCGCCGGTCCGCTCAGCCAGATCGATCAGGGTAAAGCGTTCGGCCAGTGTGCCGCGCAACTCCTTCAGCGACCA
>CAWUIX010000029.1:0-11311 GCA_963922395.1 uncultured Rhodobacterales bacterium
TGCGACTTCGTCGTCTGGCAGGGCCGTCAGTTCCACAGGAACCTCGGCAGGAAGCCAAGATTGGCTAAGCACCGGCGCTTGCCCCGGTGCCGGGGCTCGAGCGGCAATCGTTGCCGCCGGCAGGCGTCCCATGGGTGGAAGAACCTCGAAGTAATCGAATGCTGGGAAGTCTTCGCCCGGTTGATCTGCCATCGCCTGATCGAGCATCGTCTCGTATTGGAGCGCGTGAGCCGCCCGTGTCGGCGTATCCACATAGCCAAGCCCGTACTCGTCGGCACGGCCCGATCCGGCCTGACGGCGTACCAAGTGCATGTCGAGCCAGCGAGGTGAGTTGCCGCTTAACTCCATCATGGCGAGGGGCAAAGACGAAGGTGGGATGCCCGCTGTGACCTTTTCGAGGAACACCCGCCGCGCGGCGACCGCGCGTTGGCGCAATGCGTCATCGCCCTGAAGCGATAAGTTGAAGGGCACAAGCGTGAAGAGTGTCGCCTCGTTAATCACGCTGTCGCGAAGTTCGCGCTGGCCGTTCGGTCCGGAGGCGTAGGATCCTTCGGGGTTGGACTTGAACTCAACCGGCGTTGCGCAAAGAACAAATGTGCCGCTGCGGCTTTCGGCGTTAAGTTGAAGAGTGTCGATCAGGGCTGCGTCCTGACTGAGCGATCGCTGCAGGGCGATATCGGCCAGCGGTACGCGCAGGTCGGCGTGCAGAACGGTACTTTCCCCACCACCCGATATTCCGAGGCCCGCCGAGATGATCAGTGTTGTCGGATCGTCTTCCGCTTGTGAGACTTCTAGGCCGTCGATGACCCCGGCACCAATGGCAAGGCCGAAATCGGACTGGCGGGAGATCGCATAGGACTGATCGCGGTTGAAGTGCTGAGAGGTAACGAACATGCCCTCAAACCAGCTTGTTCGCTGTCGCGTCTGGTCGACGAGAATCGTGTCCGACGGGAGGGCCTCGGGCGCGATTTTTGGGCGGCGGAAGGACATCGGGCTGAAGTCGGACATGGGGTGTTACCTCCGAATGGTATCCAGCAAGAACGCAAGCTCGTCTGCTGAATAGGAATAAGGACGGATAGTCTGATCGGGGACGAACTCTGCCTGTGTGAGATCAATGCTGTCGTCGAAGACCGGGAATGCACCGCTGGTGTCGATCGGGATCACGAGGCGCGCCAGGAGGATTTCGGAACCATCCTGCACGTTTCCTGCGACGATGTGTTCCGAGAGGTCAGCACCCGCCGGCAGGCCAAAGGGGTCGGCTTCAGGGCGCGTCAGGTCCCAACCTCGCAAGCGCTTGAAATCCCTCACAAGCTCCAGCGTCGGTGCGCCGGGGATGTCGGCCGCGACGCGAGACTGTGGAACACGATCGTCGCCGTCAGGCCGGATGATCAGCTTTAACATCCCCGTATCTAGTACGCGGGAAGCGCTGACACCGTCGATTGTGTCTGCATTCGGTGATGCGAAGGCCGGCTCGGGCGAACGGGCGCAGGCTTGAAACCCAAGATACACATCCCCGATCAAGTGATCGGGCAGCCCTCCGCCTGCTGCGCGGACACCGGCAAGGATTTGCGCCTCGCTCGACGGCGCTTTCGCCTGCTGGGCCAGCCAGAGTGCAATTTGAAGGCAGCTTTCCTGATGCAGTTCGACGATCCGGCCCAGACGGTCAAGGGCCATGCCGGGTGCCACCTTGATCTCGACATCATCGCCTGTCGCGGGATCAAATGTGACATCCAGTCCTGCGACCGTGCCCGCTCCGTGCAGATGAAGCGCTAGTCGCGAGATTTGACCACGGTGATAGAGTTGCTCGGTCTGGAAATGCTTCTCTGTCAGAAGTGCACCGTCGGTCAGGTTCAAACGTTCGGGCGCGGGACGCGTTTCGAGCGCATCGACGATCGGAGGTGCAACGAATGATGCCATGTCAGGGGCCTCCCAATTTTGAACGGGGATCTAATGAGCCAAGATCGGACAGTGCGACCTGTCCGATCTGCGCCTCGCCAATTCGGAGCGGGTCGATCGGTCGAGCCGGGCCAAGGCGGGTGTCGATGGAGACAATTGAGGATAGTGCCAAAACCAGTGATCCCGGCGCATCCAACATCGTGGCGATGACATGCGCGGGGACTTCTCGCTGAAGCACTCGTCCGATCAGCGCGCGCATCTCGGGATCGATATCGGTGTGGATGATTACCGAAAGGCGAAATGCGTGGTCATCGAAGAAATCACCAAGCTGATCGAAGGCTGCCGCGCGCTCTTCCTCGGTCGTCAGGGGGTCGTCAAGCAACTCGGGTCTGAAGAGAGCAAAGAAATTCTTTCGCTCGGCATCGCCCAGAAAGAACGTCGATCCGAGAAAGCTGTTGCCAGAGCGTCTTGCCCAAGGGGTCAGTGGCGTCTCATCTGAAAGCGGTATGCCCAGGATCGTCGCAAAGGTCCGCCGAAGATGGTGGTGTTCCAGAAGGACGATGTCGCCGCGCGACATCCCGCCATCCGTTATGATTTCAAGTACCTTCCATAGCCCCAATAGCGTGCCGCGTTGGCGCCAAAGTTGCACGGACTGAGACAGAAGCCTTCGGCGCGTCGCCTCGGGCAGGCCAGAGTCGATATCAGCCCCGATCCAGCTTGCGACCCAGTCGAGTGCGTGGGTCGGTGAGGTGTCGGGCCGGGTAAGGCGATACGCGTGGGCGACTTCCTCTTCCAGCGGCGTCAAGACGCCTTCGAAGAGGCAGAGGAAGCGGTCTAGGAAATCGCTGCCCTCGGCTTGTGGCCCCGTTGCCGTCGTCATGTGGGCGGGCAAGTACCGGTCGCGCCAGGGAGTCCTGGACCCCCAGACCCTTAGCGCAAACAGTGCAGGTGTGGCGCGGCCATTTCCGGACAAGGTAATCTCGATGCGCAGGAACCGCCCCTCGAGACGGCGATTGCTGCCGGCAGCCTTCTGAATCAGGACCTCGAACAGTCCGCATTTGTCGCGTTTGCGGGCACCGTCGGTCGCCGAGCGCAAATGCGGACGCTCACTGTCCTGATCAAGCCAGATGCCGCGCGGGCCGGGCGGCGGAGTCTTGTGTTGGCCAAAGGCATGGGGGTGCATCGCCGACAAGGACAGGTCGGCAAGGGCTTCCGGGTCGTCGTCTGCTGCAAGCCAGATCGTGATCCCGCAAGCCATTGGCAAATCGGCTTCGACATAGATCTTGTGCCAAATCGCACTATCAACATCGGCTTTCAGCATCATGCCCCGGGCCTGACCGGCATAGGCGTATTGAGGTCGAGAGGGAGCGATCAACCTGCGGAAAGGGCGCGGCGGGCCGCCCGTGACCGGCACGTAGGGCGGAACAGGGAAGCTTGTATCCTGATCCGGCAGGGTCACGCACAGCCGGCCCGAGACATAGTCGCGCAGAATGGGTGAGGGCGCGTGATAGTTCACGTCGTCCTCGCCAGTCAGGTTAAAGGTGATCGCAGCTGTGGCTTCGGGGACGAGGACATGTAAGCGTCCCTTTCCATCGGCACGAATGGAGAAGCCTGAGGACAATCCGGGAAGCGGGATCGCGGTTGCTGGATCGTTTCCATTTGTGACGTGAAGAACGTTGTCGCGGTTGGAATCGAGCGCCAACACTCCGATACGCCCGTCCGGCAGGGGTGCTGCGTCGAGAATGTCGCCACCAACGGAAAGCTCGGGCGCGGGAGCCAGTCGCGGCGGGTCGGGATCAAGAGGTTGTGGCCGAAAAACATAGTCGGCGCGCGCGCGGTGGCGGACCTTTTCTGGCAGTGGATTCCCTAGAACTCTCCGGAAACGCCCAGACGATCTTTCAAGCAAGAAAAGCCGCTGGTCTGTCGTCTCGACAATTCGGTCGGGAAAGAAGCCTGTTTCCTGGACTTCGCGCGGGTCGAAGCGGCCAATAAGGTCGCGCACCTGCGCGGTGCCGTCTTCAAGAAGGATCACAAGCCAGTCGCGAGTGGTGGCAGCAATATCGACAATCCCATTGTCGACCGTCGCGGTAAAGATCGTGACTTCGGGCTCGGCCACGCCGCCTGCATGGATCTCGTCGCCAGTCGAGCGGGGTACGACGCGGGCCCAGCCGCCATAGGGATCTAGTGCTAGCGCCGGGCCATTGGCTGCTGCCTGACTTGTGGATCTCGCAACGCGCCTGGGCATCTCACCAGGGCTTTGTGCCAGTCTCAGAGTATGTCGCGTACTGTCCCAGAAAATATCGGACGTCAGAGGCGTGAAATCCACCGCGCGGCACAGTTGCCAATAGGTCTGGCCAAGAGAGTCCTGCTGCATCAGCACACCTCCGGCACGACGGGGATTGCGGTGCCGTCGGTTCCGCCGATTGGACCGTCGGACAGCGTGGCGGGTGGAGCCGCGGCTCCGACCGCGATATCAAGCTGCATCAGTTCTGGCAGTTGCCACTTCTCTAACGTCAGCGTTTTGGTTCCGGTATTCGGATCTTTCGGCACCGGCTGCATCCCGGCCACGCCCTCGAAGAAAAGCGCCGCACCTGCAGTCGTCCGGACGCCTGGGACTCGGGCCGCAATCAGCTCGGTTTCCAGATTGAGGATCGCCTGTCCAAGTGGCCAGCCCTTGCCGTCGCGGTCGCCGCCCTGAAGTGGCCAGTAGAAGGAGAAAAGCGCGGCACGAAGATCGTTGATAACCCGCTCTTCGGCAAAGCCTTCGCGAATGTCGACGGCGAGAGAGATGCCGAAAGGCACATAATCTGGTGCGATGACAAACAGCTCGGTCCCGATTGGACGCCGGGTGTCCAGATGCGCATAGACACGATCGATCATTCGCCGGTCGGGTCGCGGGTTCGGCGGCTGTTGCACCGCCTTGTCGGGCAGTGCCAATACCGAGACGACGCCCGGCACATTGTCGCGCTGCTGGTAGGGACGAAATCGCGGGAGAACCTCAATCCGGGCAACATCGAGCGTGCCTGCGACCTGCTTGTAGTCCGCTTCCGCAACGCAACGATCCTGATGCTGAAGGAAGGCGCTAACGCGTTTCTCCGCTTGTTCCAGGGTCTCGGCAGCGCGACCTTCTGAGGTGGCCACAGGTTGGCTGGCAACCAATCCCGTCGTCTCGATCTTTGTAATAGAGCCTGCCGCCAGATTGCCGTCGGTCCCGCCACCCCATTGCATGAAATCCAGTCGGACGCGCGCGCCTGTCTGCGGCAGCATCCCCGACAATCCGTCGCCTAGGGTCGCCACGCCCGCAGAGGCGTCAAGCGTGAAGGCGCGATCCTGGCGACCCTGGCTTGCGATGTCGTCGACACGATGCCAGCGGACAAATCCCTTCGATCCTTCCTGGACCGATATCACCAACGTTTCCGGATCGACGTTCTCGGCGGGCAAGTTGAAGCTTTGCATCGGTCGACCGTTCGCGATGCCCAGTTGGACCTGGCGTTTGGTTTGTCGCGCGTCGATGGACACTGCGTTGATACCGAGCCACGACAGGGGAAGTGAGGCGCCGAGCCCGGGTGCTGCTTCGCGTGGTCGCAGCCTTAGCCATCCCAGCAAACGGGCCGCCACATCGGGGTCGTCAATACGGGGCGGGCGCTCTCCTGTACCGGCATAGAGATCTTCGTCCAGATTATTCTGCGGAACCGCGACATTGACCGAGTTCGGCAGTACCAGACGCAGCGTGCCTTCTCGACTGAGATGGCTGGTGCGATCCTCCGAGATCTGAAGCGGTAGGAAGCTGTCCTGCGGGGACCCACCAATTGTTTTCGTCGAGGAGATTGCCCAGTCGAAATAGAGCGGTTCGATCGAAAGAGCATCGTTCTCGTCAGGGTCAGTGGCTGCCATCTTTGGGACGACACCGATGCTGAGGAGCGCAGGTTGATTGTCGAAAGCATCGCGACCGGCCTGTCGTGCGGCGTCAGTGTCTTCCAGTGCCAGAAGAGCGATCCAGACCGTCTTGTCGATGCTGTCAGCCAACGGGTCGGCGCCCTCGGGTCGGCCCATCCCATCCTCAAAGAGACGGGTCGTCGCATAGGGGGCGGCCGCCTCGACACCGTAAAGCTCTGCAAGATCGTTGATGATCTCCCCCAAGGCATCGGCTTCTGTGCCCTCAATTCGGCGCTTGTAGTAGACGTGCCCCTCGAACGGCTGGACGGAGATCGGGCCGCGGGTCTCGAACGGCACTGATCCCGGCAGTCGGGCTCCTTCGGTCACGAATCTCGGTGCGGCGCCGGCGGTTTTTTTGTATCCCAACGACGCGATCCCCTTCGCTGGCGCTGCCGCGCGAAGTTTCAGGCCGAGCAGCCGCAGAAACTCCAGCCGCTGCCTGCGGGGCAGGAGATTGACGCGGTATAGAATCGTCTCTCCCATCCAGGCCATGAGATCGATGAGTGTCCGACCCGGATCCCCAAGCTGTGGGTTCAAATATTCCGCTGTGTAGGCCGGGATCCGGCGGATCATCTCTTCGGCCAGCTGATCCGCCGTCAAATCTGCGAGATTGAACCTTGGGATGGATGCAGACATCAAGCGCCTCCTGCAAGGTTCATCGTAATGGTTTGGCTATCGGGCGCGCCGGTACGCAGGATGCGATAGCGCAGCGTGATCGTGATCTCGTTCTCCCGCTCACCCGAGGCCAGCACATCGACCGCATCAAGCGTGATGCGCTTTTCTAGAAGGCTCACTTCTTTTCGGATGCGGTCGCGCAGATCCTTTCGGGTATCGGCAGTATTCGGAAGTTGTAGGAAATCGACGAGCCCTACGCCGCGCTGCCGATGAAGAAGCCATTCTCCGGGACGCGTCATCAATATCGCGCGCAAACTGTCGCGCACGGATTGCTCGAGGTTGGGCCAGGACCATGTGCCGTTCGCGTCAGGCATGGTCAGAAGCGGGAAACCGATCGGATGGCGAGGGAGATATGGCGAGGTGGTCATGGCGCGGGGCTCGTCATGGCTTGGGGTAGGGGATGCAGATCTTCACATAAGGAAGCCAGAAGAAGATGATGTTCAGCAGCGACAGGAAAATCTGGAGGATTATGAAGGCGCAGATGGTGATGATCGGAATCGAGAAGCCGCAAATCATGCCGAAGGACAGGCCCCCTTTCGGAGCCTCTCCGTCCATCAGCGCTTCGAGATTCAGCTTGTCCATGAACGGTTGAAGTTCTGGCGGAACGTTGATCGCGACATCGGGCTTGATATTTGACAGATCCGAGAGGCTTGGGAGCTGCACCTGGGTTGGCGGATTTCCCGTGCTCTCGAACCATGGGCGGATGGAATAGCGAGTGGAAAGGGGCGACCAGAGGATGCGTGGTGGACAGCCGGGGCAATCGTCGATCCGGGTGAAGCAGCGGACGTGATACTGATCGCCGATCGGGCCGAAGCGCGTGACTGAAGGGGCAAGTGTGAACCAGCGCGCCGACATGGCCGAAAATATGCCCGACCGGACTACCTGCGACTGGTCGTCGGTCAGAAGTGGCCATGCATCGGGCGTATCGATACTGCCTGGACCGGGATTGACGTCGTTGAAAGGAACCTGCTCTTGGGTAGGGTCGCGATTTTCGACCAGGATCATCTGTGCTTCGGCAAGCCAATCCAGCAGATTGTCGTGGCCTGATCCCGACAAAGGGATGGCGGACAGTGCAGCGCGCAGCTCTGCAGCCTCGGAGATGCCGGTGAATACACCGTATTCCTGAGCCATCCGCGTCAGCGTCGTTCGCAATTCAGTGATCTGAGCGCTGGACGATGCCCGGAAATCAGCCCGCGTGATCGCGTTATTGGTCTCCGGCAGCAGATCGTCGTCGCGGTCACTTCTCAGAATGTTCGGAAGACGCTGTGCAATGTCATCCAAGTCAAAGGGCGGGTCCGGTGCTTCTGCCGGCGTCTCGGCCCGAGACGTCGTTGGAATGACCGCAAAAAAGATAGTTCGCCCGATCTTTGCCGCGATGTCATCGGGAATCACGTGGAGTTTGTGAACTTTTTCCGACACGCCATCGGCGTCACCGGTCAGCCGGGTCTTTCGCGAAAGAACGACGTTGCCGCCCTCAAGACGCGCGCGACGCTGCTGGCCATCGGGCTCATAGTCGCTGGCCTCTTCATCGATGCCGTCAGGTGGCGCGATCCATCCGAGGGGACGTCCGGCCTGATCGTTCGCCCAAAGCTGTGTTTCATCGGTCTGGGGATGGTGCCGCCGGATCACAAGCCCCGCATCGACCGCCTTCGCGGGATCAAGGCGTGGAAAGCCCGGTGTCAGACAGAAAGCATCGACAATTACCAAGGTGGCCTTGCGATGCAGGTGTTGATCCACCAACGGTACCCCGTTTCGCACATCCAGATCGGCCCGCGCCTTCAGCAGGTCCATCCAGTTGTCTTCGCGCAAGTCGGCAAGAAATTCGTCGATCAGGTCCGGGCCCAGATCATAACTTAGAAGCGACGGCGCGATGACTTCCGAACGCGGCACGTTGTCAAGGGCCAGTCCATCCAGGAGGGTGGCATGCTTCATAGGATGTTCCCCGCACCCGGCGTGTAGCTTGTCGAGATCGTAGAGTTCGTCTGAACAAGCTCGCAGAAAATGAAACCAGAGAAGTCAGCGATCGGCGCATCGAAGGTGGCCGTAATCCCACTGAGCGTGAAACTTGAGCAATCTACGCTCACCGTGGGCGCGGAAATCGAGATCCCGCCCGAGTCCATTTTGATCGAGTTTCCGCCCTGGGTCATCTTGATATGGCCAATTCTGTCGTCGATCTCGACCTTGTTGCCTGCCGCAGACTCCAGAAGGATCTTCGATCCGTTCTCTTCGATCATCGCGATTCGGGTTCCGGCCTTGCCGGTGAAGGTCCAGCGGTCGACCTCGTCGCCCGGCAAGGTCTCGGGGCTTTCGGTCGAGCCGTCCCAAACCGCGCCGAGAACGACGGGATATCGTGGATCACCGTTGACACAGCTCAGGACGACGCGCGTGCCGACATCGGGTATAAGAAACGCCCCATTTTTCGTCCCTGCGAACCCCGTGGCCACCAGCGCCCAGGGAAGGCTATCCTGGGCGCTGTCTTCGGACTGCGGCCCACGTGACAGAAACCGCACCTGCACGCGGTTCAACCCTTCTTCGTCCGCCACACTGACGACTTCGCCTAGCTCGACCTGACCGATTGGAAATGCCGGTTTTGGATGACCCATCAAACCCTCCCCAGAAAGGCACATTCTGCCGTGAATTCAGTGATGTAGCCTGCCCGTTCGTCATAGCGATGGCAGGCGCGGATGCAGGTATAGGTGTTCGAAAAGCGCGGGCCGAGGTCCTCCAGAACCACATGTGTCCCGACCCGAAGGTTCGCATTTCCGGTCGTCGATCCTTCGGCAACCACGAAGCGGCGCGCCCGCGCTGTCTGGGCGACATCAGCCATCGTCTGCGCTTCGGTCGCGTTCTGAAACGACAGCCCAAGCATCATATCTGTCGCGTCGGGATAGGCCTCGCCCACCAGTTCAATCCCCGTGACGCCCTCGCCCGGTCCTAGTTCGCCTTCGGAAGAAGCAATCTCTTCGGTTTGACCTTCGCCCAGAGAAAACCCGTGAAGTTGTGTCTCCGTTCGCTGATCAGACAGATCCGCAACCACACGTACTGACTTCAGGGCCTCGCCGAGCGCCAGCGTCACCTCTCCTCGATCGACCGCGGCCCGAGGCGAGATGTGAAGCTCTTCACCCACGACCTGCGCATCAGCGTCGTAGCGACAGAGCAGCCGCCGCAGGAAGCCCAAGTCTGTTTCGTTGACCTGCTGCTGCTCGTCCACCTCGTCATTGAGACCCGTGATGACGGCTGTCAGTGCAGTGTCAGCGACAACCGCTTCAAGAATGTCTCGAAGTGGCCCGGCTTCATAAGTTCTGTTGCGCCGCACCATTCGCCAGCCCATCAGTGCATCTTCCGCCATTACACGAAGCCTCGGCCTCGCCCCGTCCGCGCATTCGAAGGACACTGCTCCGATCAGTCCTCGGAACATCTCGCGCGGTGTTGCCTGATCGCCTGTCAGGACCCGGATCGGCGTTCCTGGGGCAAAGTGGTTGGTCTCGGTAAACTCAAACGCGAAGTTTCTACCCGCGCTTTCGAAATCTCGGATGTTCGATAGGACGAATTCTACTGTGGACAGCCCGCCAAGCTGCTCGCGCAATTCGAATGAGATCATCATGTCCGACACACCCTCGATCAGGCCGTTGCCGACCTCAATCATCGGCCGAGCGTCGATCACATCTCTTTCGTAGAGTTGTCCGTCGGGCATCTGCTAACCTCTCAATCTGCGCAAAGCCGCGATCGGCGCCAGTCGTCGCGGGCCATCGCCTCGCAAACCTGACGCGCGAAAGTTTCGGGGGCCGGTGCGTTCGGTTGGGCCATCTGACGCTCGGCATCTCGCGCGGCGTCAGTCAGTTCAGCCTGTAGGTCGTCGATCTGAACACCTGTGGTTGGGGGAAGCGCCATTACTCGTCCTCCTTGAAGATGATGTCGGCGAGGTTGAACTCGAGACCAACGTCGGCGGGCTCTCCGCCGCCGATGTTGGCTCCGGCCAGCAGGTCGCCGCCGCCACCGATGCCTGCACCTGCGGAAAGGCCAGCGGCACCGCCGAAAGACACACCCGCACCAGCGCCAAGACCCTCTCCGATCCCGGGTGCCTCGAACGAGACGCCGCCCCCAAGGCTCGACCCCGCAGAAACAGAGGCTGAAGGTGGGTTCAGATTGACGAAGTCATCCAGTCCAAGCGTGTCTTCACTGCCGCCTGACACTCCGGCTTCGGCAAAAGCACCATCTGCAGCAATGCCAAGCGACGCCCCGGCAGACAGCCCGCCACCTGCACTGAACCCCGCGCCGGCACCCACACCAAGGTCCAGCCCGAAGCCTGCGTCACCGCTGGCGAAAGCCGCGGGCGGATCGCCGAATTCGATCCCAGCTCCTGCGCCCGCGCCGAAACCCGCCCCGGCGCTTGCCGAAAGTGGAGAACCCGCAGCACCAGCCGACGCCCCAGCGGACCATGCCGCCTCCGGGGAGGCGAGTTCGGTCACCTCGGGGTTCTTTTTGTTCTCGACGCCGTTGGCCGCCGCCACCTGATTGACCGCTTTCTCTTTGGCGGGGCCTTCCTTCGGTGCCGCGGGCGCGTTCTTGGCAGTCGTATCCTCCAGGCTATCGCCAGTTGCCACAGGCGCAGTCGGCGGTGCCGACCCAGCTCCTACAGAGTTCGCGGCGCCTGCCCCGCTTGGTGGAGGGACGGCGGCGTCATACTTTGTTAGCGATAGATCGACTGTTGATCGAAGAGGGACGCCTTCCTCACTGAAATAGTCCAACGTCTCGGAATAATCGGTGATTAGACCTTCGAAAGTAAAATCGGCCCAACGGAATT
>CAWUIX010000030.1:0-11236 GCA_963922395.1 uncultured Rhodobacterales bacterium
CGGCGCAGGTTCCCGGCCTCAAAGACCACATCAAACCGGTCCACGACCTGCGAAATCGGAACATACCGCCCGATAAGCTGGCTAAAGACCTGGATGTCCTGAAGCTCGCCAACCTCGTTCCGGTTCACCTCGAACGGCCGCATGACCACGTTCAGAAGCTCGTCTTCCTCCCGGTAAACCCCAAGGTTCGCGCCGGTCAGATGGCTGTATATCGCGTTGGCGATCTCGCCCTGAGACAGCCCAAGCCGACGCGCGTTCTCGAGATCGATAATGGGCCGGATCACCTGCAGCTGCTCGCGCCAGTCGTCCTTGATCGCCACGGCGCCCACATCAGCGAAAATCTCCTTCGCCTCCTGCGCCAGACTCCTAAGTACGGCGGGATCTGGCCCAAGGAACTGAGCCTCGACCTTCGATCCACCGCCAGGTCCCAGCACGAACTTCCAGACTTTGCCCGTGGCTTGCGGGTAGTTGTCATCTACCCACGTCTGCAACTGGCTTTGCAAACCATCGATGACGCCAAACCCTTCGACATCGACTAGGATCTGGCCATAAGCTGAATTCTGATCCTCGCTTTCGTAGATCAGCATGAACCGAAGGTGCCCGGCACCCACGGATTCGTTGGTCCCCGTGACACCCTCAAGAGTGCGCACATATTCACTGATCTCCAGGAGATCCGCCTCCGTCTGGCTGATATCCGTCCCTTGCGGTAGGAAATAGTCGATCACGAACTGCGCACGCGTTGAGGTCGGGAAAAACCCCGGCGGCACGAAGCTGAAGAGCGCGATAGCCGAAACAAACAGACCGACGACCAAGGCCACGGTCACGTAGCGCATCCGGATCGCCAGCGACAGAACACCCCGGTACCACCTTAGAAGCCCCGCCTCGGGCTTATCCTTGGCCTCGCCCGGCTTCATGAGCAGTGTGCAGAAGTAAGGCGTCAGCCAGATCGCTATGACCCATGAGAAGAGAAGCGCGATCGAGATCGTCCAGAAGAGACTGCCTGCGTATTCCCCGGTATTGTCCGGCGAGAGCCCCACAGGCGAGAACGCCAACAGCCCCACAACTGTCCCGCCCAGCAGTGGCCACTTCGTTTGATTGACCACGGCGATTGAAGCCTCGGCAGTCTTCTCCCCCCGCTGCACCCGAACCAAGGTGCCTTCGACCACCACGATTGCGTTGTCGACCAGCATCCCGAGCGCGATGATCAGGGCGCCCAGGGAGATCCGCTGCATATCCAGCCCGTAAAGCAGCATCCCAAAGAGCGTGCCCGCCACGGTCACGAGCAAGATCCCACCCATCAGGATCCCGGATCGCAGCCCCATAAAGATCATTAGGGTGCCGACCACGATGACAAGCGCCACAACCACGTTCATCACGAAGTCATTCACGGAATCCTCAACCGTCACCGATTGATCCGAGATTGGCAGAACCTCAATCCCGATCGGGCGTTCCGAGATCAGCTCATCCATCTTCGCTTTTACGGCCTTGCCCATGTTCACGACATTGCCGCCAAGCGTGTTCGAGATCCCGATCCCGATCGCCGGGCGCCCGTCCCGATAAAGCAGATGCGTCGGCGGATCCGTCACACCGCCAGAGACCTGCGCAATGTCACCAAGCCGGAACAACGCGCCGGAGTCCGGGTTCGAGATGATCAGATCACTAATCGCCTCCACCGACTGAACGGCGCTGTCCGGCCGGATGGACAACCGCGTCTGGCCCGCCTGAATGGACCCGCCGGGTGTCACGAGGTTCTGAGCTTCAAACACCTGCGCGATCTGCTGCGATGACAGTCCAAGTTCGATCAAACGCGCGGGCGAATACTCGACGTAAATGACCTCGTACTGTACCCCGTTCAGGATGACTTTGGATACGCCATCCACTGTAACAAGTTCGCGCTGTAACTCCTTGGCGTACCGATAAAGATCGGTGAGGGAATACCCGTCTCCTACGACCGCGAAATAGAGCGCGTAGACATCCCCGAAGTCGTCGAAAACAAGACTTTCCAAGGCGTTCGGGGGTAAGTCTGACTGCGCATCGTCGATCTTCGCTCGCATCTGCGCAAAGCGCTCGTAAAGCTCGGTATAGCCGGGCGTCGATTGGATCGTGAATTCGACCGTGACGGTACTGCGCCCGGGCTCAGAGACGGATCGGACCTCCAGAACCCCCTGCAGCTGCTGCAAGGCATTCTCGATCACTTCGGTCACCTCTTCGGCGACCTCCTCTGCCCCGGCGCCGGGGTATGGCGTGATGATCTGCGCCTGACGAATAACGAATTCCGGATCCTCAAACCGCGGCAAGGCCGTGTAGGCGTAGTAGCCGGCGATCAGGATCAGAAGCGTTGAGACAGCGGATATGACGCGCTTCTCAATGGCGAAACGGGCAAGATCCAAGGCTCAGCCTCCGATTTCCGTAACGGGTCGGACGACCATACCCTCAAGAATATGACTGACCCCCGCGGCAACCACCGTGTCACCCGGCTCCAGGCCCTCCGTCACACCCACCTGATCTCCCCGGGCCGCGCCAAGCGCTACTGGCCGGGCAGTCACACTATTGTCGTCCTCTACGATCCAGACGAAGGGCGCCCCGTCTGCAGCAGCAGCCACCGCCGTTAGCGGAATACGAAGCTCGGTCTCGCCCGTTGCGGCCGATGATGTCACGCGGCCAACCATCCCTGGCAGGATCACCGCGTCCTCGGGCGGCGTTACAGCAACTCTGCCCCGATAAGTTTGGGTAGCGGTGTCAGCTTGCACTGAAAATTCAACGATTTCCGCGTCAAAGATAACGTCTGGTAGGGCATCGAAGACGACCTCATTACTGATGTTCTCGGCCCCACCAGCGGTCAGCGCCGTTACATCCGGCCCCGGGACATCGAAGAGAAGATGAACCGTCGAAATCGCCTGCAGGAGCGCCACTGATTGCCCCGGCTGAACGATCGAGAAGTTGTCGATGTCCCGCCGCGCGATGATCCCGCTAAAGGGGGCACGCAGTGTTGCGTCGGCCAGTTGATCGCGCGCGACTTGAATCTGTGTCTCCAAACCACGGATCGCGGCCTCCGCGGCCGAAATGTCTTCCGGGCGCCCGCCCGACTGTCCAATGCGGAGCTGTTCGATCTGCGCCTGTAGGTTCGCTTCCGCCACATCAAGGTTCGCGACATCCGCATCCAGCTGCGCTGTGGAGACAACGCCGCGCTCTGCCAATTGCTCCGTCCGGGCGGCCTGCTCTCGTGCCTGATCCACCTGTGCTACGGCAGCCGCAACACCCGCCTCCAAGGCCGCGATTTCCTCATCCCGCGCACCTGTGCGCAAGGCATCAAGTTGCGCATTCCCCTGATCAAGCTGGCTCTCCAACTGCTCAATCTGGCGCTCGAAATCCCGCGGGTCGATCTGGGCCAGCATATCGCCCGCCTCTACGTTCATCGCACCGCGAATGGGAAGCTCGATCACCGGCCCGCCTACACGGAACGATACCTCCACTTCCTCGGATGGCAGGACAATCGCGGGATAGGTGCGGCGGACTTCGCTCTCTGCTTCAGCAACCGTAAACACCTTCGCCGGTCGGGGCGTCTCTTGCGAATATGCCAACTCTGGCGTGACACTAGAAACGGCCAACACAGCCAGCAGCGCAGACAGCACTCTCATCCCGAAAGATCCCCCTAGGTTGGTCTTTTCAGGACTGTTGCAGTCTGCCGAGGTGCAGTCAAACCCTTGATGGTAAACCCATCCGCGGCGTATCAGCCAAGCGCGTAGCCAGCCCCTCGTACCGTCCGGACGGGATCCTCTCCTCCGTGCTGGCACAGCGCCTTGCGCAGCCGGCCAATATGCACGTCAACAGTTCGGGTATCGACGTAAATATCGCGCCCCCAAACCCGATCGAGCAACTGTTCCCGGCTCCAGACACGCCCCGGCTTTTCCATAAACGTGCTCAGCAGGCGGAACTCCGTCGGCCCCAGCTTCAGGGACTTGTCATCGCGGGTTACACGATGCGTCTCAGCGTCCAGAACAATGTCGCCAAACTGCAGCCGCTCACCCACGGTCGCTGGCCGGGTCCGGCGCAACTGGCTTCTGACCCGCGCCATCAGTTCAATCACCGAATAGGGTTTGATGACATAGTCATCGGCGCCGGTCTCCAGCCCCCTCACACGGTCCACCTCTTCAGAGCGGGCAGACAGCATGATCACGGGGATCGCCCGGGTGTCCGGTTTCGATTTCACCTGCCGGCACACTTCGATGCCCGACACACCCGGCAGCATCCAATCGAGGACAATGATATCCGGCGTGTCTTCGGCGACCAGCAAAAGCGCTTCATCCCCGGTCTCTGCTTTGGTAACCGCGAACCCTTCGGCCTCAAGATTGTAGGCCAGAACCTCACGCTGTGCGGGTTCATCCTCAACCACCAGAACCATTGGCTGATCAGCAGGCATAGGCTTATGTCCGTCCAACATCCGGCGTCACAAAGGACGTCCGGTCATCCTTGGGGCGCGCATCGTCCGGCATCTCCCCGGTAACGAGGTAGATCACCTGATCGGCGATTGAGGTGACATGGTCCCCCATCCGTTCAATGTTCTTCGCAATGAAATGTAGGTGCATGCACGAGGTGATGTTTCTGGGATCTTCCATCATGAAGGTGAGGAACTCCCGAAAGAGCGCATTGTACATCTGGTCGATTTCCCGGTCGCGCTGCCGCACGTCCTCGGCCATCTCCGCATCCCGCTGAATATAGGCGTCCAGCACATCCTTCATCATCAGCTCAACCTCGCGCGCCATACGGCGGATCGAGGTGGCCGTGCCGTCGGGCGGGCGCATCTGAACCAATACGCTCGTCCGCTTCGCGAGGTTCTTCGCGTAGTCGCCACAGCGCTCCAGGTTCCCGGAAATCTTCATGACCGTCAGGACGGTCCGCAGGTCCGATGCTGTCGGCTGTCGAAGCGCGATCAGGCGCGCGGCCTCTTCGTTCACTTGCTCTTCGAGCGCATCAATCGCTCGGTCATTGCGGCGGACGGCGGCTGCCAGCTCTTCGTCCTTCTCTTCCAGCGACTTCGCCGCATCGATTACAGCGGCCTCAACCAGACCGCCCATCTTCATGATCATCGCCTGGATCGCCTCAAGATCGCGATCGAAGGCAGAAGAAATATGTTGGTTATCGTTCATGGATGCTCAATCTACCCGATCCGGCCCGTGATGTAGGATTCCGTGCGCGGATCTTTCGGGTTGGTAAAAATCTGTCCGGTCTCACCGTACTCAACAAGGTTGCCGAGGTGGAAAAACGCCGTCTTTTGGCTGACCCGGGCTGCCTGCTGCATCGAGTGCGTGACGATCACTACTGAATAGTTCTGCTTCAGCTCGTCGATCAGCTCCTCGACCTGAGCGGTCGCAATCGGATCAAGCGCCGAGCAAGGTTCGTCCATGAGAAGGACTTCCGGCTCGGTGGCAACGGCACGCGCGATGCAAAGCCGCTGCTGCTGGCCACCCGACAGACCCGTGCCCGGCGCATCCAGACGGTCCTTGACCTCATCCCAGATCGCACCACGACGCAACGCACGCTCAACGATCTCGTCAAGATCGGCCTTGTTGCGCGCCAGCCCGTGGATCTTCGGACCGTAGGCCACGTTGTCATAGATCGACTTTGGGAATGGGTTCGGCTTCTGAAACACCATGCCCACCTTGGCGCGCAGCTGCACCGGATCGACCTTCTTGTCGTAGATGTCTTCGCCGTCGAGACGTATGTCTCCTTCGATCCGCGCCGAGTCGATCGTGTCGTTCATCCGGTTCAGGCAGCGCAGGAAAGTGGACTTGCCACAGCCAGACGGCCCAATAAATGCGGTCACCGTTTTATCTTCAATGTCGACCGACACGTCTTTGATCGCGTGGTTATCGCCGTAGTAGACCTGCACATCCTGTGCGGCAAACTTTACCTCGGTCATTCCGGCCTTCCTTTCGATCAGTCTTAAGTCGTCCATAGCAGATCCTCCCTACCAGCGGCGCTCAAAACGGCGGCGCAGGATAATGGCCAGCAGGTTCATAAACACCAGGAATACAAGCAGCACGCAGATTGCCGCTGCGGTTCGAGCCTCAAAAGCGCGCTCCGGGAAGTCCGACCAGCGGAACACCTGCACCGGCAGAACCGTCGCGCTATCGGTAATGCCCGTCGGCACCTCAACGATAAAGGCCACCATCCCGATCATAATCAGAGGCGCCGTTTCCCCCAGGGCCTGTGCCATTCCGATAATCGTTCCCGTCAGAATGCCGGGCATCGCCAATGGCAAAACATGGTGGAAACTGGCCTGTACGTTCGACGCGCCAACCCCAAGCGCCGCTTCCCGAATGGACGGCGGAACAGCCCGGATCGCCGCCCGCGCCGCGATGATGATTGTCGGAAGAGTCATGAGCGCAAGCACGATACCGCCCGCGAGTGGAGACGATCGAGGCACCCCAAAGAAGCCCAGGAAGACCGCAAGACCCAACAAACCAAACACGATGGACGGAACCGCTGCCAGGTTGTTGATGTTCACCTCAACAAGCCGCGTGAGCCGGTTCTTCGGCGCGAACTCCTCAAGGTAGATCGCGCCAAGCACACCGATCGGGAACGCGAGCACAAGGGTCACAAGCATCGTCAAGGCCGATCCAATGACCGCGCCCCGAATACCCGCAAGCTCCGGTGCCCGGCTGTCCGCCGCGGTAAAGAAGCGGCTGTTGAACACGATGTCGACGTTCTCACTGCGCTCGAGCGACTCGAGCCAGACAATCTGATTGTCGCTGATCCGACGCTGCGCTTCCGGCAAGTCGGTGCTGTAATGGGTCCAGGCTTCCGAGTTCTCAATCGGCAGCGTCACAGGTGTCAGAGCAACACCCTTCGCAACCGACCGATTGATCTCGGTCAGCTTGATCCAGCCGCCACCCGCCGCGATCAGAATCGAACGATTATCTTCGTCGATCTCTTCCGACATACCGGCGCTCGCCGCGCGGGCTTCAAGCGCCTCAGCCTCACCGATCAGCTCCGCCCGCTTTTCTTCAGCGGACTCGCCCCGGCGAATCTGATCCGTCCGATCCTCTTCCGTCTCTGCAGCGGCCGCACGCTCTGCATAGACGCGAACAGCGCGCTCCTGCCGCGCCGCCTGACGCCGCAACACCCGCGCCTCGTCCACAAGGTCGAGCTTCACAAGGCGCAATGCCTCCGTGAAATCATTGGCCGAGCTCGACACATCCAATGTGCCATCCTCGGCTTCAGTGACCGACAGCAGTCCAGAGGTTTGCTTGCGATTTAGCTCCCCGAACAGCCCCTTGAAGTATTGGTCTGTCGTATCCGATCCCAGGAACGCGTACCGCACCGTTTCGCCCAGCATATCTGGGTTGGCCGCAACCTCGTCTGCCAGGATGAAGGGTGCACCGCGGGACAGAAGCCCTGACAACTCGCGCCGCTCTGTCCGGCCGGTCGCATTCGGGAACCGTTCGCGCAAGGCGCCAAGCATTAGAGCATTGTAATCCGCGCGCGCGATTTCCGTGGGCGTCGGGTTTGGCCCAAGCTCAAGCGCCTCTGGCGACAACTCGATCTCAAGCGAAACATGCGTTTCTGTCAGCGCTTCCGTGGCTTTGAAGATCGTCGACCCCAAAAGCGAGACAAGGGCAAGGGCGGCCGCCAGGATTGCGGCGATCCCATAGGCCTTCAGCCGCCACTCCGCCCACCGACGCTTGCGTAGAAGGGGCGACCCTTTGGCAAGGTGGCCGTGCTTCGATGATGGTGCCGGCGGCGCTGTTGTCGTTGCATCAACCATGGCGGGCCTCAATCGTATTTCTCGCGGAACCGCGCGACGAGGCGCAGGGCAGCGATGTTCATCAAGAGCGTAAAGACAAAGAGCGTGAAGCCCAGGGTGAATGCAGGACCTGCCGCCGTGGACGCCTCGGTATCGCCGGTAATCAGCGCCACGATCTGCACCGTCACGGTGGTCACGGCCTCCATCGGGTTCAGCGTCAGGTTCGCCCCCTGCCCGGCCGCCATCACAACGATCATCGTCTCACCAATCGCCCGGCTGATGCCGAGGAGGACCGCTGAAACGATCCCCGGCAGAGCCGCGGGTAAAATCACGTTCCGCACCGTCTCTGCCTTCGTGGCCCCAAGGCCGAGAGAACCGTCACGGAGCGATTGAGGAACCGCGTTGATGATGTCGTCCGACAAGGACGAGATGAATGGGATGATCATGATCCCCATCACGATCCCTGCCGCCAGCGCCGATTCCGACGAGATCTGAAGCCCGACGGCCTCACCCGAATTCCGCAAAAGGGGTGCAAGCGTCAGCGCGGCAAAGAAGCCGTAAACAACGGTCGGAATACCGGCGAGGATCTCCATGATCGGCTTTGCGATCGTCCGAACACTGTTCGGTGCAAAGTCCGAGAGGTAGATCGCCGCGAACAGGCCGATTGGAACCGCAACCAGCATCGCGATGAAGGTGATCAGAAGGGTCCCGATAAAGAGTGGTGCCGCGCCAACCTTCTCAGCATCCAGACGGCCCTCGAACACGCCCGACAGCGGGCTCCATGTCGTGCCGAACAAGAACTTGTCGATCCGCCAGCCAATCGCGTCAAAGAACCGGACAGTCTCAAAGACCAGCGACAGCACGATCCCAACTGTCGTCATGACGGCAATGGCGGCCATAAACAAAAGGATTCGGCGAATGATCGTTTCTGCCCTGTTCCGGGCCCAGAAATCCGGCCTGATGCGGCCATAGGTGACGAAGGCCAGTGCCCCGATCACTCCGAGCGTCACGATCGCGACGACCCACGACCGCACTGTGTCGATCCACCCATAAACCGCTGCAAGCTCCTGGCGCAGGTCATCTGTCGACGAGGCGACACGCCCAGCGGAGATGGCTCTGGCGTCAGAAATCACAAGCTGCCGCTCGATGAAGTTCGCATCCGGCATGGCTGTTTGCACCCGGCTCGACATGCTGCGATCGACATAAAGATCCGCAAGAAACGAAGCCAGGATCAGGGCAACGATGCCCGACACTCCAACGACAAGAAACGCGTAGGTCGCATGCTGGTTCGGTCGCGAATGCAGGGCCGGTCCATCGGATGCATCAAGAACGCGCGCCTTCTGAAGCGCCACGAAATACATCGCTGCCGCCGCAGCGAGGACCAGGACCAAAAGTATTGCGAACATCGTTCACCCCCGGAGACGCCAAAGGGACGGCGCTCAGGCCCTCCCCGGTGTCGATGGAGCCAGGGGCGCGAAACTGCGCCCCTGGCAAACCGTCAGCTCAGAAAGATCAGTAGCTTTCCGGTGTCATCTTCGGCAGGTCGTTGACCGCCATGCTGTTCTTCGAAGCCAGGTCATCACCAACCGGGATCAGACCAAGGTCAACGAGGTAGCCGTCAGGGCCGTTCGAACCGATGAACTCCTGCGCATATTCCTGAACGCCGGGGACGACGCCAATGTGCGCGTGCTTGATGTAGAAGTACATCGAGCGAGAGACCGGGTAATCGCCGGATGCGATGTTCTCGAACGTCGGCTCAACTTCATCGACTGTCGAGCCCTGAAGGGCGTCAGCGTTCTGGTCGAGGAAGGAGAAGCCGAAGATGCCGAGAGCACGGTCATTGGCCTGGAGCTTGGACACGATCAGGTTGTCGTTTTCACCCGATTCGACGTAAGGGCCGTCTTCACGAACGTCCATGCCGGTCTCGCCGCAGTCAGAACCACCAGCTTCTTCACAGCCAGGCTCCATCACGAGCTCTTCGAAGGCGTCACGCGTGCCGGAGGTCGGCGGCGGGCCAAGAACTTCGATAGCCACTTCCGGAAGCGCAGGGTCGATGTCCGACCACATGGCCGGAAGCGGGCCATTGGCGGCCAGAGCTTCCCACAGCTGAGCACGGGTCAGTTCGTAAACCGGGCCGGTGTTTGCGTTTGCAACAACAATGCCGTCATAGCCAACGACAACTTCGCTGAAGTCGACGCCGTTCTCGAGGCACATCTCAACTTCGGAAAGCTTGATGCGGCGCGAGGCATTGGTGATGTCCGGATGCTCGGTGCCGACGCCGGCGCAAAACAGCTTAACGCCGCCGCCCGAACCTGTCGATTCCACAACCGGGGTATCAAAATCCGTGGTCCGACCGAACTGCTCGGCGACAGCAGTCGCGAATGGGAACACGGTCGAGGATCCGACGATACGGATCTGCGAACGGTCCTGAGCAACGGCAGCGCCAGCGCATACGGTGGCAAGCACCAGCGCCGAAGCGGTCAGTTTGATGTTGGACATGGTCACTCCTGAGATTTGCTTTTCAGGCTGCCCCCCCGGGACCGCCTTGCCGGACGCTTAGGCTTCCGTCGCGAAGCAAATGTAAAACTTTTGTAACAGTTTTATGAAGGTGCCCACTTTTTTTCGCGGAGCCTCGAAAAAAGTGGGCGAGGTCAGAAGCCTTCCAGGCTTAGCCCACTGTTGCGGGTCTCAAGCCGCTCAAGATTGACGACCGTAGACAGCATAAGCCGATCCTGGCTCCAATCCCCTTGCCGCTGCAAAGAGGCTGCGCCCAATCCAACGGTCAGGCCCGCGACTAAGAGAATCGGCCAGAAGTAAGCCGCTGACACGCGCCCAAGGCCCGAGGCCGAGGCAATCGCCGAGACGCGACGTACGAGCGCGGCATGATTGCGGCGCCCTGCCCGTGTTTGACCGATGTCCAGAAACGGAACCCGTGGTTCAAGGAGCCCAGGATTCGACGGCTCACTCATCGCCCGCTTGCAGACCTTCAAAAGACAATCTGCATAGGCCCTTGGCGTCACGCGCCGCCGCTCCAGCACAGCCGCATCGCAGCCAAGCTCTCGCAGTGTCTCAAGCTTGCGCTTCCATGCCGCAAAGACCGGGTTCCAGAAGAAGAACGGCCGCAACACCACCAGAACGACCTCCCACTCCGTATCGCCGCGCCGCATGTGCTGCAGCTCATGGGCCAGAGCGATCCGCAGAATGTCAGGTTGCGTCAGCAGATCCGATGGGATTACGATATGCCGACGAAAGACCCCGCGGGTCGAAAACGGCATCCGCGCCGTATCGCTCAGGCGAAGATCGACCCGGCCAAACCTGCGCCACACAAAGCTTTCGTCGATCAGGCGCTTCAGGCGCAATATCTCTCTGCCTGTCCGCAAAAGACTCACCGCGAAACCAAGAGCGAAGAAAGCGATACCGGCCTGAACCCAAGCCCCATCAAGATAGACGATGTCCTCGACCAATCGGCGTCTCATGCCCATCAGGCTC
>CAWUIX010000031.1:0-11051 GCA_963922395.1 uncultured Rhodobacterales bacterium
ACATGCCGCACTTGCCTTGATTGAACAGCGACAGGTTTTCGTTGAAGCCGTTCGTAGCAAAGCCTTCAGGTCCGTAGTCGTTCATCAGGCTGACATAGAAGTTCAACGCGTCGGCCCATTGCTGCGTATCGAACTGGGGCGCCCAGTCTTCATCGAACCAGCGTGCGCCAAACGAATTGCCGGTGACCGTGATGAAGGCACCGCCTTCACCCCAACCAGCCTTGCCGCGCAGGCAGATGCCGTTGATGTCATTGTCCGGATCGTCCATTGCAGCTGCCGCTTCGCGGATGAACTGCCAGGTTGGAGCGTCCGGCATTTCTAGACCGGCAGCTTCCATTAGGTCCGTGCGATACATGACCATAGAGCTTTCGCCATAGAACGGAGCGGCGAAAAGAGTGCCTTCGTTGCTAAGGCCTGCGCGCATCGCTGGCAGGATATCGTCAACGTCGTACTCTGCAGACAGATCGTCCAGCGGCACGAGCCAGCCGTTTGCACCCCAGATCGGCGTTTCGTACATCCCGATGGTCATGATGTCGAACTGACCGCCCTTGGTGGTGATGTCGGTGGTGACCCGCTGGCGCAAAACGTTCTCTTCGAGCGTAACCCACTCGACCGTATGCCCGGTCTTCGCGGTGAAGTCGTCCGTGTAGCCCTGCATCCGGATCATGTCGCCGTTGTTCACGGTCGCGATGACGATGTTTTCGGCTGAGGCGCTGCTGATCGCGATAAGCGAAAGCGCAGTGGCCGCACTAAGTGCGTTCTTAAGGTACATCCGATTCCTCCCTTGGCGTTTTTGGATTACCTGGCACCACTCAACACGAATGTATTTACTCGCGTCAAGTAAAATTTTACGCGCGTTAAATTTAAGCAGCCGCGAGCTAGGCTGAATCCCGCATGATTAGACGCGCCGGAAACAAAGTTTCTTCCCTGTTTTCAAGGCGTCCACCGCCCTCGATGAGTCGGAACAGCGTTTCTACAGCGTTGTCTGAAACTGCGGCGTAATCATGGGCTGCAGTAGTCAGGGAAGGGCAGGTGAACCGAGAAAACGGATGATCATCATGTGATGCGACTCGCAGTGTCGCGTCCGATGTGCGTCCGACTTTGATTCCCTTCTCGTAGCACGCGGATAGAAATCCGATGGCGAGCCGGTCGTTGCTGCAGAGGATCGTGTTTGTTGGAACGAGATCGTCGTCGATCGCCTTCAGTGCCCCTTGCCTGCCAATCTCTTCGAAAGCCCAACCTGTGCCGTCGACACGAATGATTTCGGGGGTAAGCCCTAGGCGTTCCATCATAGAAATATACGCGTTGCGCCGCTTGTTCGCGTTTGGGTTTGCGGGGTATCGCATCTCAAAGAACGTCGGTGCTTCGCCCGTCCGGTCTAGATATTCAACTGTCTGAGAAACGAAGCTGAAGTTGTCCGAGCCCACAAACGCTTCGCCCATACCCTCGATATTACTGTCGAAGAGAACAGTGGGAACATTCCGACAGAAGGTTTCAATCGCGGACTTGTCGGAGGACCGCCCAAGAGGCGCGAGCAAGACCCCGGCCGGCTTGATTGAGCGCAAGGTGTCGAGAATGTCGTTCTCATGCGCCTGCTCGCCGTGTGAGCTAAATAGGGTCGGTGTAAACCCAGCTTCGATGCATCTCCGTTCAATGACACGGGCGATTTCGGCAAAGAACGGGTCGGATATGTAGGGGACCACAATCCCGATGTTCTTGGTCAGGCGCCTGTTCTGATTGATGGCATAGAAGTTTGGCCGATAGTCGTATTCTTCCAGGGCCGTTTCGATCCGCTGGCGCGTGGACTGCCGGACGCTGGATGGATCATTGAAGTATTTCGAGATCGTCGGCCGCGAGATACCGCTGACGGTCGCGAATTCTTCCATGTTTCGGATCTTCGACTGCGGCATGTGCAATCAGGGTCTTTGTCTCGTTGGCTCCGGCTCTAACGCCGTTTGCATTAGGTTAGCCCAAAAACTTTTGCGCGCGCAAACTTTTGATTTTCAGTTTTGAACGATTGTCCTGCGCAAAGCTAGGTCAAGCTGCGCGATACCCGTCTGGCATCAGGTGGATCATGGCTTCTTCCAACACCAGGTCGCCCAGTCTTCGAAGGATCTCACTCGACTGCGTGCTGGCCTGCCAGTGGAGCGCGACGCGGACGGCTTTTCCGGGGATCAGTTCGTAGAGCTCGCCCTGTTCGATGTGGCGCATTGCGGCGATACTTGGGACAAGGCCCCACGCAGTACCGTTCAAGCAGCAAGATAAGTAACCTTCATACGATGGAACCATATGTGTGGATACTTGAACAGACTGGCCAAAACAGAGCATCATCCACTGTTCCTGGATGGTATCCTTGCGGTCGAATGCCAGGCAGGAGGTTCCGCCTATGGCCTCAAGCGTGACGCCGGTCGCGAAGTGCTCGCGGTAGAACTCGGGCGAGGCGACGGCGATATAATCCATTGATCCCAATGACACACGGCGACAGCCTTGGACTGGTTGCTCGCTTGAGGTCACAACGGCCAAGGCGTCTCCGGACTTGAGACTCTGCTCTGTGTGCTCCTGGTCATCAGGCAGAATGTCAAAGCGCACGCTCAACTCGTTGGCCGCACGTTTGATGACTCCGGGGAACCAGGTGGCAAGACTGTCGTTGTTGACCGAGATCCGAATGGTCGCGGCAGACGCCTCGGTTGTGCCTGCAAGCGTATTCATCCGATCGCTGAGTTCGTGCTGAAGGAGAGTCACTTGCTCCACGTGGCGGCAGAGCTGCAACCCTGCCTCCGTTGGAACGCAAGGGCGGCCGCGCACAATGAGCACGGAACCTACCTTTTCTTCCAATTGCTTGATTCGTTGACTGACTGCAGATTGGGTGACGTTCAGTGACTTTGCGGCGGCATCGAAGCGTCCCTCGCGAACAACCGCCGCAAGAGCGACCAAGGCATCGTAGTCAAATTGCAACATGTTTGCGCGCTTTAGATAAGGTAGTCTTATGACTTCAGGTGGGGTATACAATTTTTAGGGGAATTCGTTGACAGTTGTACAGAGTTTTCTGATTTTGCATTAGAAAAACTGAATTCACTGTTTCGAGATAGGAAACAGATTTCTGTCAAGGGCTTTTTTGTTCGCACCACCCAGCTAATTATCCTAAAAACAGGACCTTGGGGGGTGCTCATGCCAGGAAAGCAGTTGCGCGAGAAGTTTATGCGTCAATTCGTCGGGATGTCGAGGTATTCCCGATGGGCCGCATGGAGTATGGTCGGCTTCTATGTCTTTCAGGCCATAGCCGGCATGGCGCTAGGCGCCTATCTCCTCTCGTTCCCGACAACCTGGCTGACTGTTCTGGCGATGGTTCTGACCGCGGTCTTTATCGGAACCCGATTTCGCGGTCTCAACAACATCGTGCACGAGTGTTGCCACTCATCGTTCTCCGAACACCGGGGAGACAACGTGACCCTCGGTCGGCTCTGTGCTTCGCTCCTGACGGGGTGCTTTCGGACGTATAAGGATGATCACCTCTCTCATCACGCGCATCTTGGTGACTATGAGCACGACAACGAGTTGGGTGCGATTGAGAAATTTCGCCTGCACGATCCACTGACGTTCCGAACCATCTTGCGGCATATCGTGACGCCGCTTCTTGGGCGTCACCTACGGATGTATTCAGGCATCAACATGTCTGGCGCGGACGGTCGTTTCTTCCTGGGCCTCAAGATCGCGTTGCTGGTGGTCATTGCTGTGTTCACCATGTTCTTTCCGCTGACCTCTGTTTTCTTTGTTCTGATCCCGTTGTTCTACATCTTCCCCACCCTGAACTTCTGGACCGATTGCCTTGATCATGCCGGTCTGGTGGGTGCGGAGGACGAGCTAACGGCGTCACGTAATGTCTTGGCCCCGGCGCCCATACGTCTGCTGTTCTTTCCCAGAAACGACTGCTTTCATCTTGTGCATCACCTCTTCCCACAGGTCCCGGCCCGACATCTCGACACCGTGCATGACGCGCTCTGCGCGGATCCCGAGTATCGCGGTACGCCGATGGCAGCGCGACCCACCCACCGGAACCTTGCAGACTCTCTTGCAGTAGCTCTCTCCCTGAAAGGTCGGGTGCGGTCTGGCAATCAGGAGATCTGACTCCCAGTCGTCTTCGCGTCAGTTTTTGTTGTAACGAGTTTGTCGTAACAAGTTCGGGGTCGCTCTGTTGAGCGACCCCGCGTTCGTTTGGAGTAACGAGTTCCAGAAAAGAGTAGTCAGGCTTGGTTTGACAAGGGCCGCCGCTGGGCGGCGCCTTCAACAGGTCTTGAGTTCGATCTTCAAGTCGAAGTGCGCGCCCCGACGCTTGAGGGTCAAGCGTGGGGGCGTCGCGCCCAGTGCGCGGAAGGTGCGGTAGATTAAGCACTGGAGCAGGTAGGCCCGTTCCAGCATCGAGCCGCCAAGCTCGTCCCGGGTCAGGTCTTCAGCATTCAAAAGGACGATGTCCCGTCGTCCCAGAAAGCCGCAAAGTTCAAAGAGTGAATGGAGTGTGGCCTCCGTGCGGATGTCCTCGACATCTGCAAAATCGGCGGCCGGAGCGGTGAGCGGACCATCGGGCCAGCTCAGATTTGCGAGGTCCAGAAGCTCGGCGTGCGAGCGCGGGGTCTGTGGCGTAGTCCCCGCGACAGACCGTTCATGTGCTGCTCCAGCCATTGGCGTGGAACGGCTCGCGCGGCCGGCTATCTGGTCCTCGAGTGCCGCAACGCCATCCCCAAGTAGGGTCTGTTCGAGATGTCCCGTCTGTCCCAGATCGAACGTCATGCGATGGCATTCCTTGCGGCTTCGTTATGTTCAATCAGCTAGAGAAATGTGGCAAAATCTGGGCAGTGGGGAATTGTCTCCGATCGCGCTGCAATGAGGGGTTGGGTGCCAATAACATTGCGTGATCGCTACCCAATTGTGGCGAAACAGAGACGGCCCAAAAATGGAGACTAATTCCGCATTAGAGCGATTGATGGAATCGGTGGATTACCTGTGCGAATCGTTGCTTCGTAGGAAGGGGGACGTCCTAAGAATTCGTTAATTTCTCAGAAGATCTTCGCTGGATTTCTTGGAACCTCAGGGGATCGCGGTCCACCCTACGGTCGGTGCCGGGGCGCATGGAGTGAAGCGTCGTACTGCGCTTTCTCCATGACACCCCGATAACGGCACCACAGGGACCGTTTGGTCCTAAACTCGCCGCCCATCGTGTCATGCGCCAGGTACACAAAAACAAACCACTTACCCTAGCACTCGTTACACACTCGTTAAGACAGACACTCGGCAACTCGCTACGAACATGTATATATTAATTAAACTGAACTGGCATAAGTATGGCTAAACTATATTTCTTCACGGATTTTCCAGGGCAATTTTGGGGCAGCAGAGCAGCGGAACCTGCGAACTAAAAACCCCTGCCGCGTAAGGCAGGGGTGTAAAAGCCGAAGTCTTTGCGCGTCTATGCAGAGTGTAACGGCGGTCAGAACATGCTCACAAGGAACGGGTGCGCAAGGCCCGAGAGCGCAATTGAAATGCCCATTGGGAACGTCCCACGCTCTCGGATGACAATCCAATCTGCGTTCGCAGGCCAGGGCGCGGACCGCAGCATCAAGATAAATCCAATACCAAGAAGCATAGAAGCCGAGAAACCTAAGGCATAAAGCGTTAGTGTTTGGCTGGGGATGAACAGCAGCAGGACAGACAGAATCTTGATATCGCCGCCGCCAAACCACCGCATCATAAAGGCGCCCAGCCCAATAACGAACACGATGCCAGCGGCCATCATCCGGGCCAAGACTTCGCCCCCATCAAGAAGCGGAATAGTCAACGCAAATATGACAAGTCCTATGATGCTGAATCCGTTCGGAATGCGCATGAAGCGCATGTCATAGTACGCAACAAGCACAAGAATAGGCGCCATCATGACGAGTGGGATCAGATCCATTGCGTGAGCTCCTAAGCGACTGCCGCCCTGAGTTTTTCGATCTCAGGAATTGGTGAGAGAAGCTTGTAAAGAAGCTCGGAATGGCTGGATGTGCCGGTTTTCAAATAGATGCTGCGAAGGTGCGTTCGCAGGGTGGAACGCGAAATAACCAACTCGTCAACGATGTGCTGCTTGGACAGTCCGCGGCTCAAAAGAAGACAGACACGGAATTCGGCCCGGCTAAGCTTTGCGGGATTGTCGCAGCCAAGGATCGGCGCCGCCATGGCGGTTTGGTCTGGCGCCTTGCGGCGCAGCAGGGCGTCGGTAAAGAGCCCAGGCTTTCTGTTACCCCAGGTCTTGGTCAGGGTCGCCACGACCATGTTCAAGATCGCGTAGCCGTCCGGCCCGATCGGCGAAGCAAAGTGGAACTCAAGAAAGTCCAGCGATTTTTCGGTTGACCCAATCGGGATCACCGCCAGTTCCGAAAGACGGCGACGCGCATGGAAATCCAAAAGTGCGGGATCATGGTCGACGTCGACCATGGTCTTGAACCAGACGCTGCCTGGCTTTGCGCTGGTGAAGTAGTTGCCCAGCATCGTTCGGGCGAACGACCGATCCAGGCGCGGGGCCATGGCCTTCTGCGGAAGCGCATCGAATGTGATCGATACAGTCTCACCAAGACTGTCCCGCGACGCTCTTGCAAGCGCCACAGCCTCGGCATTCACGCCTTCAGCCAGAAGTTTCAACGCTTCTGCGAGGGTGTCCTTCCCTTGAAGGCACTCACACCACGTCGCAATTGCGCCAATGATCCCCAAGTCTGCCGCTTGTGGCGACCTAAAGGGACTTTCACCGTACACTTGTCCCATCACGCACCCCTAAACTCCGGACCCCCATCCGGTTCATTTACTGCTCGGAGTGCCTCGATATGTAATTGGCTGTTTGCCAGCCTTATCCACAACTATTCTGGCGCAGGGCCATTGTGTCAACAATTAGACTAGACTTAGCCGCGATCCGGCAAACATTCATCCCAGGGTTGTAAAATCCCCACGGATTGTGGTGCGTGATGTCCACAACTGTTGCCGGATCGCAGGATTGTTCAAATCCTTACTGCTCCATGAAGAAGCGGAAGTACCGTAGCGCCGTCGGCCCAATCGACAGCAGAATCAGCGAGGGAAGCATCAAGGATGCAAGGACGAGAGACATCTTGACCGGCAGCTTGTTGGCCATCTCTTGCGCCTTCATCTCACGATAATCACGCATCTCTTTTGCATAAGTCGTGAGCGCCTCGGACATTGGTGTGCCGAACTGCATGGATTGCTGCACGACGTTGGCAAAGGAGCGCACGATCTCAACGCCACATCGGTCCGCCATATCTCTGAGCGCCGTTTGGCGGTCGCGTCCGGCAGAAACCTGGCGCTGAACCGTCAGGAACTCGAACGCGATTGCCGGAGACACCGGCGCCAACTCGTTGCCAACCCGCGTCATCGCCGCGTCAAAGCCAAGACCGGCCTCGACAGACACCTGCAGCAGGTCCAGCGCGTTCGGGAACGTTTCCTGTATTACCAGGCGACGTTCCTTGGCGCGGCTGTTCAGAACAAGCATCGGAAGCTGGTAGCCCAGCAATGTGAGAACAATCACGGAGATAACGATTTGTTCATTTGAGAAGCCGGCAATGAAATCCGAGAGCACGAAGCCAACTCCCGGGATGTTGCCGAGGACAAGAAGCGTCACAAAGGCGAGTGGGAGGAAGATGCCCAATGCCACACGTAATGCGATGAACTTTCGCATTGTCGATGGGTGCGGATAACCGGCTTGCGCCAGCTTCCGTTGCAGATCGCTGCGTTTACCCTCATCCGCCGGTACGAAGTTCTTCATGAACCCCTTCGGGTCGAACTCGGGGGCGCGGAGAATTCCGCGGTTCTGCCGGTCCTGCATGCGGACATTGGATGCCGCGATCCTGTCGGCTGCAGGGTCCTTTGCGCGCACAGAAGATGTGAGTGCGACGAAGAGCAGGAAGCACGCGATCGCAACGCCGGTGATAACGATCAGGTCCGTATTGCCGTCGAAACGAACAATTAGATTTTCGATGAAGTCATCCATTGTTCAATTCCTCAGATCCGGAAGTTTACAAGTTTACGCAAGATGAGCGCGTTCAGGATCACACACCCGATGATGAATACTGCAGCCGGGATGAACAGTGGATCATCCATAACGCCGCCGTAGTAGTCAGGCGTCGTCAGCATCGTCCAGCTGAAGATCAGGACCGGGATGATAGATAGGATCCAGGCGGTCATTCTGCCTTCGGCAGAGATTGACTTGATCTTCTGCCGCAGCGCGATACGGGCACGAATAACCTGGCTGAGGATGGCGATCACACGCGCAAGGTCGCCGCCGGTCCCGTGTTGAATGCCAACGCTGGCCGACAAATAGTACACGTCCTCCAGATCGACCCTGTTTGAGAAATCGACGAACGCATCCGTCAGATCGTCGCCGAAGCTGACTTGATCAAAGATAATCCCAAACTCCGTCCCGATAGGGTCCGACATTTCCCGCGCGACGGCATCGACCGATGTGTTCAATGGATGACCAACACGCAAGCCCCGGGCCAAAAGATCGAGGGAGTCGGGAAGTTGATGAACCAGCTTCTTCTGTCGCTCGTCCTTCTTTGACTTCACCCAAATGATCGGGAGGAAGATACCAACCCCGAAGCCGACGGCCAGAGCGACCGGCGCATCTGTCATTGTCAGGCCGATCACGACTGTTGCGAATGTCAGCAGCAAGCAGAGAAGCAGAAAACGCTGCGGTCTGATCAAAAGACCAGCTTGCTGGAGATCACGCTCGAAGTTGCCGACCAAGGGCAATCTCGTCATCGGGCCGCCAGAGTCGCTCGGCTTGAGGACGTCGAGGATCTCTTCCGTGGAAGCTCCTTTCTCGATCATCTTCATGCGGCGGCTTTTCGCCTCAACCGAGCTTTCGCTGCGGCTCAGGATCTGGACGATCCCGGTGAATGCCAGGAAGACGCCAAGCGCGATCCCAACATAGACGACATATAGAATGTCGTTGCTTTCAAGGAATGCTTGCACGGGCTTAGCCTCCGGCGTTTGACAGCTTCAGGGCCGACACGTCGATGCCAGCGGCCACAAGGTGATCCCAGTGGCGTGGTCGAATGCCGGTCGGCTTGAACTCTCCGAGGACTTCGCCGTCCTCCGACACGCCTGTCCGGTGGAACACAAAGATGTCCTGCATTGTCACGACATCACCTTCCATCCCGGTGATCTCAGACACGCTGACCACGCGGCGGCGGCCGTCCGAGAGCCGGGCGAGTTGGACGACGAAGTGCAGACCCGATGCGATCTGGGTGCGGATCGCGCCCATCGGCATCTCCAGGCCCATCATCGTAACCATCTGTTCGATACGACCGAGCGCATCGCGTGCGCTGTTCGCGTGAACCGTGGTCATCGAGCCGTCGTGACCGGTGTTCATGGCCTGCAGCATATCGAAGCTTTCGGCACCCCGGACCTCGCCCACGATGATCCGGTCGGGACGCATACGCAGCGCGTTCCGAACGAGATCCCGCTGGCTGACAGCACCGCCACCAGATGGGTTCGGCGGACGGGTTTCCAGCCGGATCACGTGATCCTGCTGCATTTGGAGTTCTGCCGCGTCTTCGATCGTTACGATCCGTTCGCGGTTGCTGATGCTCGCAGACATAGCATTCAGCATCGTCGTCTTACCCGAGCCAGTACCGCCCGAGATCAGAATGTTCAGACGCGAGCGGACAAGACCCTGAAGAAGCTCGCACGCTGTCTGCGACATTGCCCCAGCCGAAACCAGACGCTCCATCGTATAGGGCATCTTGGCGAACTTCCGGATCGACATGGACGGTCCATCGATCGCACAGGGGCGGATAATCGCATTGACCCGGCTACCGTCTTCGAGGCGCGCGTCAACCCAGGGCTGAGATTCATCGACCCGGCGACCGACACGGGAAACGATCTTGTCGATGATGCGCAGCAGGTGCTTCTCATCGCTAAACCGGATCTTCGTCTTCTCCAGCATACCCGAACGTTCGACGTAGATATTGTCGTGGCCATTCACCAGAATATCGTTGACCGTCGGATCGGCGATCAGCGGCTCAAGAGGACCCAGGCCGAGGACCTCATTCATCAGGTCGTCGACGACCTTCTGGAAATCCTTGGACTTAAGCGGTGTCCGTTCGGTCGTCACGACTTCGGTGACCAGCGAGGCCACTTCACGCTTCAGATCTTCAGGGACAACCTTGTCGATGACCGCGTAGTTCAGGCGATCCAGAAGGGCCTCATGGAGGCGGCTCTTCAGTTCGAGAAGCTTGATAAGCTCAAGGTCTTCTGCAGTCAGATCATCTTCCGGCCGGAAGGCGGGCTGATCCGGTTTCAGGGCAACAACGTTCCCCTCTGCTTCAGGCGCGCGTTTGTTGAAGTTCTTAAACATGGATCAGCTCCTTAGGCCTTAGGCTTTTCGTTTGACTCGCTTGCATCAGATTCAAGCGCAGCGATGGTGGCCTGCCCAAGGCGGCCGATGGATTTGGTAAGTGCCGACCGTCTTGCGACTGTGGCCAGCGGGACTCCGCGATCTAACGCCTCGCGGGCGGCGCTCGGGTCCTCGGGGATCCAATGCTGGAATGGACGGTCGAGGAGCTTCGAAGCTTCCGTATGGTGCCGCTTCTGCACCATCGGTTTTTTCTCGTGGTTGATGATCACGTCGATCTTCATGTCGAGTTTGTCTTCTGTATAGAAGTCAATCAGACGGCGCGCCTGGCGGATCGAGGGCACGGCGCTGTCCGTGACCATCAGCATCCGGTCTGTCGCTTCCAACAGGGGAGCGAGCCAATCCACAAGCGTACGCGGAAGGTCGAACACGATATAGTCGAACCGCTGCTTGAGAACCTCGATCAGCCCAGAGATCTGTTCTGGCGTGATGGCCTCGAGCGGTGCAAATTTCTCAGGTGCAGCAAGCACGTGCAGGCCCGAGTCCATGACGGTTAGAGATTGCTCAACCTCCATTGAATATACTTCGCCGCCAACAAATGCGAGATTGGAGAGCAGGTTCCAAGCTGTAACTTAGAGGAAGGAACCAATCCATCCAA
>CAWUIX010000032.1:0-10904 GCA_963922395.1 uncultured Rhodobacterales bacterium
CCGCGCCGCGCAGAAACTGAGCCTGGAAAACATCAAACCCACCGGCGCGGGAGACCAGGCCCGCCTCGTCCGCCACGACGCCACACGCCTCTTTGCCGCGCCCGATCGCCCCGCGACCCTCGTCTTCATCGACCCACCCTACGGCCAAGGCCTTGGCCCCAAGGCGATGACAGCAGCGAGAGAGGCCGGTTGGATCGCCCGGGACGCATTGCTGGTCGTCGAAGAGGCCAGCGAGATCGCGCCGCCACCGGGGTTCACCAAGGCAGATCACCGCCGATACGGCGGCACCCACATCACATTTTTTCGCGCCGCGTAGCGGGGCAACCCGTTCTGCGCTAGCCTGCGGTCATGAGATCCAGCCTCACGATAGACGCGCTTTGGGAAGCCGAAGACACGGCGGAACCCGCCGCCCGTCCGAAGGTGCGCCCGCCGCTTCTGATGGGGGATGTGGTCAGCGCCAGAGGCGGCGTGCCCGAACTTCTGATCCAATGGCGCCGGGCCGAGGGTCAGGACGATCCCGACCCGCAATAAACGGCTCAGCCAAGCGGCGCCCCTTCATCTTGGCAAAAATACTCAAATTACATCGAACCCGCGGTCAGTAGGTCGGATGAAATTTCCCGGCAGGCGAGAGGGTAAAGATGTCGACCCCATCCGCCGTCACGCCGACCGAATGTTCGAACTGTGCGGACAGCGACTTGTCCCGCGTGACCGCCGTCCAGTCATCAGCCAGGACCTTCGTCTCCGGGCGGCCCAGATTCACCATCGGCTCAATGGTAAAGAACATGCCCTCTTCCAGAACCGCGCCCGTGCCGGGACGCCCGTAATGCAGGACGTTGGGCGGCGCATGGAACACCCGGCCAAGCCCATGCCCGCAGAAATCCCGCACCACGCTCATCCGGTGCCCTTCAACGAAGCTCTGGATCGCCGCACCGATGTCCCCGAACGTGTTCCCGGGCTTCACCGCATCGATCCCGACCATAAGTGCATCATGCGTGACCTGAATCAGGCGCTCGGCCTTCCGTGGCAGTTTCCCGGCCACGTACATCCGGCTTGAATCGCCGTACCAGCCATCCACAATCACGGTGACATCGATGTTCAGGATATCACCATCTTTCAGGACCTTACCGCCCGGAATGCCGTGGCAGACGACGTGATTCACGCTGATGCAGCTGGCGTGCTGATAGCCCTTGTAGCCAATCGTGGCCGACCGTGCCTCTGCCGCCAGGATCATGTCTTCGATCCGGCGATCAATCTCGGCTGTGGTCTGACCCGGATAAACGGCAGGCGCGATCTCATCCAGGATATGCGCCGCCAGGGCACCGGCGGTGTGCATACCTGCGAAGTCTTCGCTTTCATATATCCGGATGCCGTCCTTTGTCAGGCGGCCGCGATGTTCGTCCAAGGGGCGCTCCATGAGTTACACCGCCTAAATAGGCCAAGCTCCGGGGGTTTTCCAGTGACCGCCGGTCGCGGTCAGATAACGATCAATCCATGGATCGTCCATCGCTGCGATAGAGCGGAATGCGCTCCCCCAGCCAGACGCCCGTCCGATCGATCCGCGTCCCGAAGGCCAGCATCTCGACCCCCGCATCCGCGGCCTCTTCAAAGGCCTGCGCATAGGCCGGATCAAGGTCTGAGGCCATTTTCAGGCGCGCACAATCCGTCCGCTGAATGAGGTAGAGCATCACCGCCCGATACCCGCCTGCCGCCACCAAACTCAGCTCATTGAGATGCTTTGCGCCCCGGGTCGTCACGCTGTCTGGAAACTCCGCCCAGTCTCCTTCACGCCGCAGATGCACGTTCTTGACCTCGACAAAGGCGTCAGGCTGGCCAGCTTCTGACAGAAGAAAGTCGATCCGGCTTTTCGTGCCATAGGGCACCTCAGGCCGCACACTTGTGTAGTCGGCGAGCGGCGCAATCTCCTGCGCCTCCAGCGCTTCCTTCACCACACGGTTCGGAACCGCCGTGTCGATCCCGGACCAGTGACCGCCGCTCAATTCCACCAGCCGCCAGCCGAACTTCAGCTTCTTCTTTGGATCGTCATTCGGTTCCAGCCAGACACGCAGCCCCGGCTCCTTCAGCCCCATCATGCTGCCCGGGTTCGGGCAATGGGCGCGCACGATCTCGCCACCCGCCTCAAGTTCAACTTCAGAGAGGAAACGGTTCCATCGGCGGATAAGCCGTCCAGGTACAAGAGGTGTCGGAAATTCCATGACCCTGCCCTATCAGGGCCGCGAGGCGTTTGCCACGCCGGGAGGGCTCGGCTAGGAGGGGTCCCATGACAAATCCCACCGCCGCCATGCTTGTCATCGGGGACGAGATCCTTTCGGGCCGCACCCGCGACGCCAATATGCACCACCTTGCGGGCGTCCTGTCGGAGCGCGGGATCGACCTCTGCGAAGTGCGGATCGTATCCGACGAACATGCGCGCATCGTGGCGGCCGTCCGGGCCCTGTCTGGCACCTATGAGCACGTCTTCACCTCGGGTGGAATCGGGCCGACCCATGATGACATCACCGCCGACGCCGTCGCCGACGCCATGGGGTCTGCAATCGAAGTGCGGGACGATGCGCGTGCGATTCTGGCCGCACACTACGAACGCCAGGATCTTGAGCTGAATGCCGCGCGCCTTCGCATGGCGCGCATTCCGGACGGCGCCCATCTTATCGAAAACCCCGTGTCAGCAGCGCCGGGTTTCACGCTTGGCAACGTCCACGTGATGGCGGGAGTGCCCTCGGTCTTTCAGGCGATGGTCGCCTCGCTCATCCCCACACTCACCGGCGGCGCACCGCTTTTGTCCGCAACTCTTCGAATCGAACGCGGCGAAGGGGACATCGCCGGCCCGCTCGGCGACCTGGCGGAACGCTATACGGACCTGAGCTTCGGGTCCTACCCGTTCATCCGCGATGGCGTGTTTGGCGCAAACATCGTCATTCGCGGCCATGATGCCTCCCGCCTTTCAGAGGCAGAGGCCGCACTGCGGGGTGCGTTCCCGGACGCGGTCGTGTGACCCTGCCGGACCGGAGCGCGATTGAAGCCTCCCTGGAGGCAACCTGGCCGCCCGCCGAGAGCTGGACCGCAGGACCCTGGAGGTTCCGCCGAGGCGCGGGGGGCGGAAAACGCGTCTCCGCCACAACACCGATCGGTCCCTTTGAGGGCGACGACGTCCATAAAGCCGAGGCCGAAATGCAGCGCATAGGTCAGGCACGGCTTTTTCGCACTGATGACCCTCAGCGCCCCTTATCCGCGCTCCTTGAGGACCGCGGTTATCTCCTAACCGATATCAGCACATTCTATGCCGCCCCGGCCAATGCACTGCTGAAACCAGACCAGCCTCCCTTGGCCGCCGTCGCAAGCGAAACCTGCCTGGGCATCCAGGCCGAGATCTGGGCAGCCGGCGGCATCGGCCCCGGGCGGCTCGCCGTGATGGACCGGGCCGCATCGCCAAAAGCCTGGCTTCTCGCCCGCCTCAATGATCGCGCCGCCGGAACCGGTTTCGTCTCGATCTCTGGGGACATTGCCATGGTGCACGCCCTTGAAACCAAGCCAGAAGTGCGCCGACAAGGGGCGGGGCGCGCGATGCTGCACCGGGCCGCACGTTGGGCGATGGAACGCGGGGCACACACCCTTGCCTTGGCAGTGACCGAAGCAAACGGGCCGGCAAATGCGCTCTACTCTTCCCTTGGGATGACGCCCGTGGGACAGTACCACTACCGGGTTCACCCCGACGATGGATGAAAGACGCGTGACCGAGAAAACAACTTCTGTGACCGCCCTCGACCTGCCGGAGCTCGATCCCCTGCCCGAGCGTACGCAGGCCTATTTCGACCTTTGCGCCGAAAAGCTCGGTCTCGTTCCGAACGTGCTGCGCGCCTACGCGTTCGATATCGAAAAGCTCGATGCCTTCGTGGCGCTCTACAACACGCTGATGCTGGGGGAGAGCGGGCTTTCAAAACTCGAGCGTGAGATGATTGGCGTCGTTGTCTCGTCCATCAACCGCTGCTGGTATTGCCAGGTTGCCCATGGGGCGGCCGTGCGGGAACTGTCGGGCGACCCGGCCCTCGGCGAGGCGATGGTGATGAACTGGCGGGTCGCGGATCTCGACGTCCGCCAACACGCGATGCTGAGCTTCACCGAGAAAGTGACCGAGAACAGTGCCCGAGTGACGGAATCAGACCGCCAAACCTTACGCGACGCCGGGTTCAGCGACAGGGACATCTGGGACATTGCAAGCGTGGCGGGGTTCTTTGCCATGTCGAACCGGGTCGCCTCGGCGACCGCCATGGCGCCAAACCCCGACTACCACGCGCGGGGCCGATGACCCGGGCCATTCTGACGGCACTGATCTGCGCGTGTTGCGCATTGCCAGCCTCAGCGCTGGAGCTTCCGGAGACGGCGGTTCTCACCCGGGCAGAGGACACGCCCCGCGAAAGCCGGTTTGTGCCTGTGGGCCCCTGGGCCGAGGACGGGACCGAGGTCACCCGCGCCATTGGCGAAATCCGGCGCGAAGCGTGGCGGGTGCCGGGCACAAGCCTGACGACCGCACAAATCTTCGATCCCATTCGGGCCGGTCTGGAAGAAGACGGGTACCGCATCCTCTTTGAATGCAGCGACACCTCCTGTGGCGGGTTCGACTTCCGCTATGAGCTCGATCTCCTGCCCGAACCGGACATGCACGTGGATCTGGGGGACTACCGTTATCTGAGCGCCCGCGCGCCCGAAGATGGCGGGCTCTTTGCCCTGACCGTCAGCCGAAGCGCGACGACGGGCTACATCCATACACTTCGGATCGACCCCACCAAAACGCCACTGCCGACGCCTGCGCCCCTGCCCGGCCCGCTGACCGCGCTGCCCGAACCCCTTGTGCCCTCGTCTGCGACCACGCTGACGGAGCGGCTGCTGGTGGAGGGCCACGTGGCGCTTGAAGATCTGGCCTTTGCCACGGGATCGGCCGAGTTGGAAGCGCGCCCCTTCGCATCGCTTGCCGAACTGGCCGCCTGGATGCGCTCAAACGGAGAGGCGCGGATCACCCTGGTCGGCCATTCCGACGGCGTGGGATCGCTCGATGCGAATATCGCATTGTCCAAAGCGCGCGCCGAGGCCGTGGCCCTGCGGCTCGTTGAAGCGCATGATATCCCGCTGGGCCGTCTGGCCGCGGAAGGGATCGGCTATCTTGCGCCGCGGGCGAGCAATACGTCCGAAGACGGCCGCGCCGCCAACCGGCGCGTTGAGGTGGTCTTGTCGATCAATTGAGGGAACGGTTTCGTGGGGCTCTGCCCCACACCCCGGGATATTTCCGGAAACAAGATGGGGTCAGGGGATGGCGACGCCCCGTCGGCCCGCCAGATCCGTAACGTATTGCCAGGCGACGCGGCCCGAGCGCGCGCCGCGCGTGGCCTGCCATTCGATGGCTTCGGCGCGGAGCGTGTCCTCGTCGATCTCGATCCCAAAGGCCGCGACATAGCCCCGGATCATGTCGAGGTAGCTGTCCTGACTGCAGGGGTGGAAGCCCAGCCAGAGGCCGAAGCGGTCAGAAAGAGAGACCTTCTCCTCCGTCGCCTCAGACGGGCTGATCGCGGTGGAGCGTTCGTTCTCGATCATATCCCGCGGCATCAGATGGCGCCGGTTCGAAGTGGCGTAGAAGACCACATTGTCGGGCCGTCCCTCGACCCCGCCATCCAGGACGGCCTTGAGGGACTTGTAGTGTTCGTCATCGTGGCTGAACGACAGGTCATCGCAGAAGAGGACGAAGCGTGCAGGGGCGTCCCTGAGGAGCGCCAGAAGGCGGCCGATGGAGGGAAGGTCTTCGCGCTGCACCTCAATGATCTTCAGGGGCAGATCCCGTGACACAACTTCGGCGTGGATCGCCTTGACGAGCGATGATTTGCCCATGCCCCGTGCCCCCCAAAGGAGCGCGTTGTTGGCGGGCAGACCCTTGGCGAACTGGAGCGTGTTCTGGAGCAGAATATCCCGCGCCCGGTTAATCCCGATCAGAAGCGGCAGGTCCACGCGGTTGACCTTGGCGACAGGGGTCAGCCGGTCAGGGGCGACATGCCAGACGAAGGCGTCCCAAGCCTCGAAATCCGGGGCCTCCAGGGGCGGCGGCGACATCCGTTCCAGTGCCGCCGCAATCCGTTCAAGAGGGTCGGTCATACCCGCGCGTCGTCTTCGTCCGGATCGCCGTAAAGCTCTTCATCTTCGTCCAGAACGCCAGCTTCGCGCAATTCGCGGGTGCGCTTGCGCTCGACGGCCTTCACCAGATGGATCGAGATCTCGTAGAGCCCGTAGACGACCGTGAAGAGGATGATCTGCGTCACGACATCGGGCGGTGTCACAAGGGCCGCCAGCACCAGAATGCCGACCATCGCGTATTTGCGCACATTGCCGAGACCCTGCGAGGACACCAGCCCCGCCTTGCCCATCAGCGTCAGAAGAACAGGCAATTGGAAGCAGAGGCCAAACGCCATGATGAATTTCAGCGAGATATCGAGGGATTCGTTGACCTTACCGAAGAAGGTGACGCGGATACCCTCTTCCGTCTCCGGAATGGCGACGGCCTCTTCCGGGAGGTCCGTGCCGCCGGACAGAAGGTTCGCGAAGATCGAGCTGACATCGGCAAAGCCCAGGAAGAATGCCATCGCAAGGGGCGTCACGACGAGATGCGCAAACGCCGCGCCGAGGAAAAACATGACCGGCGACGCGAAGAGGAACGGCAGGAACGCGTTCTTCTCAGACCGGTAAAGCCCCGGAGCCACGAAACGCCACATCTGAAACCCGATCACCGGGAAGGCGAGCGCGAAGCCAAAGACAATCGAGATCCGGAACAGGGTGAAGAGGTATTCCTGCGGGCTCGTATACTGCAGCGTCGGGGACGGATCCCCGAGATCCCGCAGCGTGGCCTCAATCGGCTTCAGCATGAACTCCAGAACATGGACGGCAATGAAATCCCCTTGAATGGGGATGAAGAACACCATGATCGCCACCATGAAGGCGATCACCGATCGGATCAGCCGGGTGCGCAACTCCGCCAGATGTTCAATCAGCGGGGCAGAGCTGTCTTCGATGTCGTCGTCTTTATCGGCCATCAGCGCCCTCGCTTGAGCGGTTTACCGGCCGCTTTCTTTGGCATGTTCTTCTGGCGGCCCTCCGGCGGGCGGATCGGCCGATGCTCGGTCTTTGCGGCCACCAGTTCAGGGGCGGGCTCAGGCGCAGGATCGGCGGGCGCTGCAAAGGCGGCCTTCTTGGCCTCAGGGTCCTTGGCCGCGGCCAGGCGGGCAGCGGTTTCTTCCTGAAGTTTCCGGGCCTTTGCCGCCTGTTCTTCACGCAGTTTCGCCGTGTTCGGACCCTCAGACTTCTTATCTTCCGCCTTCGAACTTCCGGTCTTCGGCGAAGTGTTGGTCTTGGACGCCTTGGACGGGTCCCACTTTTCAAAGCTGTCCGCCGCCTTGTTCAGGGTGTTCAGCCCCAGCGACTTAGACGAGGTCATCGATTTCAGGTCGGCCGCCGTATCCTTCATGCCCGACTGATCGGCGGCATCGTTCATCGCACGCTGGAACTCGCGCGCCATATTCCGCGCCTTGGCCGTGAACCGGCCCAGCGTCCGGAACATCCCCGGAAGGTCCTTTGGCCCCACCACGATCAGCGCAACAATGCCGATCACGAGGAGCTCCATGAATCCGATGTCGAACATCGCCCGTCAGGCCCCTTCGCGGCTTATGCCTTGTCTTTCGGCTTTTCGGTTTCCGCTTCGGGGGTCACGTCGACGGCAGCTTCTGCAGCCTCGTCTTCGATCTCTTTCTTGCCGTCATCGACGCCCTTCTTGAAGGCGGTGATGCCCTTGCCAACCTCACCCATCAGGGACGAGATCTTGCCCCGTCCAAACAGGACCAAGACAACGATTGCGATCAGCAGCAGGCCGGGAAGGCCGATATTTCCAAGACCCATGTCCATCTCCCTCAGGCGGGCACGCACCCGCCGTTATCATATCCAGCGCTTGTTCTAAGCGAGGCGTTCGCGGGCGGAAAGGGCTGAGGCGCGCATTCGCCCATGTCGGGGACGGGTTCGGTCAAGAATTCTTCCTATGGCCAAACTCAACTGACAGGTTTATGTCAGTTGATGGTGTCTATTACGGCGGGACACACCTTCGAATCGGAGAAAACCAATGACCAACACACACCTAACCGCCGAAATCGTAACCTTCCGCGCCGCAGACGGGGTATCCCCGGGGGCCATGGCTCAGGCCGCCAGCGGTATGAAACCGTTCCTCGACGGGCGCGACGGATTCGTCAGCCGGACACTCAGCTGCGACGCCGATGGCACCTGGACGGACTATGTCGTCTGGACAGACCTCGCGACCGCCAAGGCCGCAGCCGAAGCCATCATGTCCGAACCCGTGGCAGGCGCCTTCATGGCGCTGATCGACCCAGACAGCGTGAAGATGATCCACGCACCCATCCACGTGCAGCAGGCGGCATAGCGCAATGGCAGGCGGCAAACGGCACGGCATGCGTCGGACAGACCGCCTTTTTGACCTCGTCGGGGTCCTCAGGGACGGCCGCCTGCACAAGGCGGTCGATCTTGCCGATCAACTTGGCGTCTCCATGCGAACGATCTACCGCGACATGGAGACGTTGCAAGCCTCGGGCATCCCAGTCGAAGGCGAGCGCGGTGTTGGCTATCTCCTGACCGCTCCAATCACCCTGCCTCCCTTGAACCTGACACTGACAGAGTTGGAGGCGCTGCACCTCGGCATGGCGGTCGTGGCGGAAGCGGCAGACCCAGAGCTGCAGGGCGCGGCCCGGACACTTGCTGCCAAGATCGATGCCGTGGTGCCCGAGGATCGGACGGCCCCACCCTCGGGCTGGGGCTTTGCGGTCTATCCCTTTGCCGATGCGGCCCGCGGGTTCACGCATATGCCCACGCTACGGGGCGCGATCCGGGCCCGCCAGAAGATCCGGATTTCTTATCAAAGCCTGTCGGATGCGACCTCTGAGCGCGTGATCCGACCGTTGCAGATGGAGTACTGGGGCCGGGTCTGGACGGTGACCGCATGGTGCGAATTGCGCGAGGATTTCCGAATGTTTCGGGTCGATCGGATGCTGGCCGTGGACCCCCAGCCGGAACTCTTCCGTGATGAACCTGGGAAGACCCTGGACGATTACATGGCACGGCCAGAAACGGCCTGACGGATGTTCCGGGCGGGCGCGGGGACTAGACCAGCATCGGCACCATCGACAGCACCAAAAGCCCCGCCATCGTCCAGTTGAATGCCCTGAGACGACCCGGATTAGTGAGCCATCGGCGGATCCCCTGCCCGGCCAGCGTCCACGTGCTGACAGATGGCAGGTTGATGGCGCCAAAGACCAACGCAACGAAGAGCACGGCCCAAAGCTCGCGCCCGGGCGCATAGACCGTGACAGCGGTCAGAGCCATGGCCCAGGCTTTAGGGTTCACCCACTGAAAAGCGGCGGCCTGCAGAAAGGTCAGCGGCGTCCCGTTCCCGCCTTGGGAACCCGTCGGCGCCGACGATCCTGCAATCTTGGTCGCAAGCCACAGCAGATACGCCACGCTCACAACCTTCAGAACCGTGTGCGCCACAGGCCAGGTTTCGAACAGTCCCGCCAGCCCGATCCCGACCAAGGCCACCATGAGCGTGAACCCGATCCCGATGCCAAGCATGTGGGGCACTGTACGACGGAAGCCGAAATTCGCGCCCGAGGCCATCAGCATCAGGTTGTTCGGCCCCGGTGTCACCGAGGTCACAAAGGCGAACGTCGCCAGGGCAAGGAGTGTCTCAAAGGTCATGGCGCATAACGTTCCAAAGACCTTGCGCAATGTCGTTGCTTTCTTGTTTAATTTCGCTCAATCTGCACAATTAATGGCGGCGATAGACCAAATTGACGAACACATATTGCGTGAGCTCACGCGCGATGGTCGCCTGCCCAATATCCAACTGGCCGAGCGAGTCGGCCTGTCCCCATCCGCCTGTCTGCGCCGGGTGCAGGAACTCGAACGCCGTGGCATCATCACCGGTTATCGCGCCACACTGGACCGAACCAAGCTTGGCTCTGGTTTCACCGCCTATATCGCAGTCGGCCTGAACGACCATTCGACGGCCAGCCAAAAAGCGTTCGAACAGGCGATTGGGCGATCACCGGAAGTGCGCGAATGTCACAACATTACCGGAACGGTGGAATACCTTCTGCGGATCGAGACCAGCGATCTGGCCGCCTACAAGGCATTTCACTCGGACATCCTGGGCGCCCTGCCCCAGGTCCATTCGATCACGACCTACGTGGTGATGGACAGCACGAAAGACGAACGCAGCTGAGGCCAACGTCTCTGACGAATTAGGCAAAAACCCTTATCATGCTATCCTGCCGCCAAGACAGGGGATGGGGGACAGCCATGAACATCGTCACCAGCCGGTTCAATCCGGTTCAGCCAACGCGCCTGAGCATCACAGAGCGCCTCTTTCAGGGCCTTCAGGGCGACCCGGACCGCACCGTCCTGACCGATGGCGCCACAGGCCAATCGGTCAGTGCGTCTGAACTGGAAGACAGTATTCGCCGCCTTGCCGGAGGGCTTGTCGCGCGGGGTCACGGCAAAGGGTCGGTCACCGCGCTCATGGCGCCGAACGTGCCGGACTACATCACCGTGTTTCACGGCGCAGCCTTGGCCGGCGGTACAATCACCACGGTCAATCCAACCTACACCGCCGACGAACTCCGCCACCAACTGAACGACAGCGGCGCGACCCTCCTCTTTACGATCCCACAATTCCTGGACACCGCGAAAGCTGGAGTAGAAGGCACCAAAGTCACCGAAATCATCACCATCGGCGAGGCCGAGGGCGCCACCCCGCTCAGCGTTCTCTTCGGCGATCCGCTGGCAGAGCAAGTACC
>CAWUIX010000033.1:0-10851 GCA_963922395.1 uncultured Rhodobacterales bacterium
AAAAGAGGATCAAACGGCTCGGATTGACGCCCGAGAATCGCGCGGCCCGCGGTGCCTGTCCCGCCAGCCGGATGTTGAAGCCCATCATGTGCCGGTTGAGCAGGATGTAGGCGAAGATCACCGCGATAAACGCCGCCACCACACCCCAATGCATCCCTGTACCGGCGATCAGATCCGTGTTTGCCGCCGAGGAATACTGTTGCAGGTTCCGTGATCCTGGAAAGCCTGCGCCCTCCGGGTTGCGGAGCAGGCCCACTGACATCGACGCAAGGATCTGTTCAGCCACATATACCAGCAATAGGGACACGAGGATTTCGTTTGTATTGAACCGAGTGCGTAAGATTCCGGGGATCATCGCCCAGGCCCACCCGCCCAAGGCGCCCGCGACCACCATCAACGGAAAGATCCAGAACGCTTCCAACGGATAGAAGGCCAGCGCCACCGCCGCACCGCAGATCGCCCCGATGATGTACTGTCCTTCGGCCCCGATGTTCCAAACCCCCGCCCGGAACCCGAGGGAAAGCCCGATTGCAATCAGGATTAGTGGCCCAGCTTTCACCAGAAGCTGGGGCCGCGAATAGGACGCGAACTGTTCGTTAAAGAGCGGATCCCAAAAGATCGTCCGGATCGCCTCCACCGGGTTCTTCCCGAGGATCATGAACAGCAAGCCGCCCGCAATCATCGTCGCGATCACCGCCAAGACGGGTGTCGCGAGCGACCAGACTTGCGAGGGCTCCGGGCGTTTTTCCAGTCGGATCATGCCGGCACCTCCCGCGCGGGCGTGGCGGCCGCTTCGTCGATATGCGCCACCTCCATGCCATGGGCGCCACCCATCATCAGTCCAATCTCATCAATTGTCAGGCCTTCGGTCGGACGCGGATCGCTGAGCCGCCCTTCGTTCAGCGCGGCAAAGCGGTCAGCGATTTCCATCACCTCGTCCAGATCCTGACTGATCACGATGATCGCCGCGCCCTCGGACGCGAGATCGAGAAGGGCCTGTCGGATCGCGGCGGCGGCGGCAGCATCCACACCCCAGGTCGGCTGGTTCACCACCAGGACATCCGGCCGCTGCAGGATTTCGCGACCAATGACGAACTTCTGCAGGTTGCCGCCGGACAGGGATCGGGCCGCATGGCTCGGGCCGGGTGTCCGCACGTCAAAATCCTTGATGATCCGCTCCGCAAAGGCGCGGGTTTCCCGCCACTTCAGAAATCCGGACGAGGCCAGCGTTTCGCGAACAACGCCGGTCAGAAGCGCATTTTCGGTCAGGCTCATATCCGGCGCAGCCGCATGGCCAAGCCGTTCCTCTGGTGCTGCCAGGATCCCTAGCGCGCGACGCGCATTCGGCCCCATGCCGCCCACAGCCACATCGCCCAGTCGAACGACCTCCGGCGCAACCAAAGCCTCGCCCGAAAGGGCCGCCAACAGATCATCCTGCCCGTTTCCAGCGACCCCACCGATCCCAAGGACCTCGCCCTGCCGGACCTCAAAGCTGATATCCTTCAGAGATGTCCCAAACGGATTCGATGACGCCATCGACAGCCCCTGAACAGAAAGCGCCACGGTCTCCTTCGCCGTCCCGGCACGCTCAGGCGTATGCAGAAGACTGCCCACCATCAGCTCGGCCAATTCGCGTGCGGATTTCTCGCGTGGAATTGCGGAGGCGACCTTCTTCCCAAGCCGCAGTATCGTCGCTCGGTCGCATAAGGTCCGGATCTCCTCAAGCTTGTGCGAGATGTACAGGATCGCCGTGCCTTCCGCGCTCAATTTCCGCAATGTTTCAAAGAGGATATCTACTTCTTGCGGGGTCAGAACGCTTGTCGGTTCATCCATGATCAGAAGCTTGGGATCCTGAAGAAGACAGCGGATAATCTCAACGCGCTGACGTTCGCCGGCGGACAGATCGCCAACTAGCCGTGCAGGGTCCAGGGGCAGACCGTAGGTCTCGCTAACCTCCCGGATCCGGCGCGCAAGATCCCGCATCGGCGGCGGCGTCTCCATGCCCAGGGCAACGTTCTCGGCAACGTCCAGCGCGTCGAAGAGCGAGAAGTGCTGGAACACCATCGCAATCCCGCTGGACCGGGCCGCGTGCGGGCTCTCGGGTGTGTAGGGCGCACCGCGCAAGACCATCCGGCCCGCGTCCGGCCGCACCAGACCATAGATCATCTTTACGAGCGTGGACTTTCCAGCACCGTTTTCCCCCAGAAGCGCGTGCACCTCGCCAGGACGGATATCGAAGGAGACATCGTCATTGGCCACAACACCGGGGTAGGCCTTGGTCAGGCCTTCGATGGACAGAAGCGTCTCGGTCATCCTGTCTCCTCCGTCCGTATCGATCGCACCTCGGCGGTCCGCAGAAGCTCAGCCGCCACTCCAATTGCAATCGCCTGCGGATGCTTGCCCAGGGACGGGTCGCCAATGGGACATTCAATGCGCGCAATCTGCGCCTCTCCATGTCCAAGCGACGCCAGCCGCCGCCGGAAGCGCGCCCATTTGGTGGCGGAGCCGATCAATCCCGCCCTCCGGAAACTGCGCCCCAGAATGCGATGACAGATCTCAAGATCAAGCGCATGGCTATAGGTCAGCACAAAGTGCTCGGCATCGTCCGGAGCATAGGCAACGGCATCCGCCGGATTGGCCGCAACAAGGGGAGAGACCCCGTCCGGCAATGCGTGCGGGAACCGTTCCGCCGCGTCATCGACCAAGGTCACCGCGACACCGGGTAGGTCTGACAAGACCGCCGCAATGGCACGTCCCACATGGCCCGCTCCATAGATCCAGATCGAGCGCTCAATCTTGGCCAAGGGCTCGATCAGCCAGCCATCGCGCACGACGGTCTCTGGCCCGTCGCCCTGCGAACGGGCCGCAGAACAGATCCGTCGGACCGTCAAAGGCATTTCGCTGTCAGTGCCCGGGAGTGGCCGAGCCACGACATCAGAGGTTCCCAGATGGGCAATACGATCAGCGTCCCAAATCTCCGAAACCAGGGTCACATGTCCCCCACAACACTGACCAAGGGCCGGACCCAAGGGCAAACGATCCACACGATCCGCCCCACCGGCCAGAAGGTCTCTCCCACGTTCCGCCGCCTGCCATTCCAGCGCACCGCCACCAATCGTCCCGCTTTGCCCATCCGCCCAGACTGTCATCGACGCACCGACTTCGCGCGGTGCCGAGCCTCCGACCTCTGCGACCACGACACGAACCACCTGCCCATGGTCGGCGATGTCTTGTTCCAGACGCGCGCGATCAAAGCTCATCTCATGTCCCCCGCGCCCGATGAACCGCTGCAAGCACGGCCTCAGCCGTCGCTGGTGCATACAAGTCCGGATAGTTCGGTCCGGTCGCCGCGCAAGCGTCCGACAACGCCATCAGCGCCGAGATCCCCAGCATCAGGGGCGGTTCTCCAACCGCCTTGGACCGATAGATCGTGTCCTCCCGGTTCGCCCCGTCCCAAAGTGCGACTTTGAACACATCGGGCCGATCCGAACAGGCCGGGATCTTGTAGGTCGAGGGTGCATGGGTTCGCAGCCGCCCGGCGTCGTCCCAAACGAGCTCTTCTGTCGTCAGCCAACCCGCCCCCTGAACATACCCGCCTTCGATCTGCCCAATATCAATCGCCGGGTTCAGCGAGGCCCCGCAGTCGTGCAGGATATCCGCCCGCAAAATCCGGTTCTCGCCCGTCAGGGTGTCGATCACCACCTCGGTGACCGCTGCGCCGTAAGCGAAGTAAAAGAAGGGCCGACCCGTGCCCCGGATCCGATCCCACACGATCTTCGGCGTTTTGTAGAACCCGGTCGCCGACAGGCTGATCCGGTTCATGTAGGCGTCGTTGACCACGTCGTTGAACGGGATCTCCGCGCCGCCAACGTGAACCAACCCATCGGCGAACCGTACGCTGCCTACATCTGCCTGATGCTGCTCGGCGACGAACTGTGCCAGCCGGTCCCGGATCGTGTCGCAGGCGGCCTTCACGGCCATCCCGTTCAGATCGGACCCTGAAGAGGCCGCCGTTGCCGACGTGTTCGGCACTTTCGCCGTGTCGGTGGCGGTGATCTTCACCCGATCTATCCCGACGCCAAACCGGTCCGCCGCAACCTGAGCGACCTTCTGGAACAGGCCTTGGCCCATCTCGGTGCCGCCATGGTTCATGTGGATCGACCCGTCCTGATAGACGTGGACCAGCGCGCCCGCCTGATTGAGATGGGTCAGCGTAAAGCTGATCCCGAATTTCACGGGTGTCAGCGCGATCCCGCGTTTCAGGATCGGGTTCGCCGCATTCCACTCCGCAATCGCAGCCCGCCGCGCCGCATAGTCCGCAGTCTCGGCCAACCGGTCCGTCATCTCGTTCAGAACGAAATCCTCGACCACCATATGATAGGGCGTCGTCTGCGCAGGCGCCTCATCCTCGGTCGCATCTGCATAGTAATTGCGGCGCCTGACCGCCAAGGGCTCCAGCCCAAGCTCGTGGGCGATATGGTCAAGGACCCGCTCAACCCCAACCATGCCCTGAGGCCCGCCAAATCCGCGGAACGCCGTTGCCGATTGCGTGTTCGTCTTAAGACGGTGACTTTCGATCCGGACATGTTCCAGGTGATAGGCATTGTCGCCATGGAGCATGGCCCGGTCCGCAACCGGCAGGGACAGATCCTGACTCCACCCACACCGGCAGAGCTGCAGGAACGACAGGCCGCGGATCCGACCATCGCCGTCGACGCCGGCCTTGTACTCGATTCGAAAATCATGCCGCTTTCCGGTGATGATCATATCGTCATCCCGGTCGTACCGCATCTTCGCCGCGCGCCCGGTTTTGTCGGCAACCAGGGCGCAAGCCACGGCCAGAGCGTTCCCCTGGCTTTCCTTCCCGCCAAACCCGCCGCCCATTCGCCGCACCTCGACGCGGACGGCATTCATGGGCCGCCCTAACGCATCGGCCACCTTGTGCTGGATCTCGGTCGGGTGCTGTGACGAGGAATGCACCAGCATATCCCCGCCCTCCTGCGGCAGTGCCAGTGCGGCCTGACCTTCAAGGTAGAAATGCTCCTGCCCACCGATCTCAAAGACGCCGGACACAACGCGTTCTGCCCCGGCGATGGCCTCCTCGGCGTTACCCTTCTCGTAAATGCGCGGACCATCCTCAAACCGGCTGTTCGCGGCGAGTGCCGAATCAATCGTCAAGATCGGTTCTTCGGCTGCATACTCGATCTTCGCGCGCCGAACGGCCTTCCGGGCCGCCAGATGCGAGGTCGCGGCCACAAGAAAGATCGCCTGGCCGACATAGTTCACCGCGCTCGACGTCAGGAGCGGCTCGTCATGAAGCGACGGCGAAACGTCGGCGGGCCGCTCCAGATCTTCTTCTGTCAGGACAAGAACAACGCCGGGTGCTGCGCGCACCGCGTCAAGTTCCATCGACCGGATCTGTCCACGCGCAATCTCAGAGGTCCCAAACGCCAAACAGAGCGTGCCCTTAGGCGTCGGAATGTCGTCGACATATCGCGCCGCACCAGTCACATGCAGCGGCGCCGCGTCGTGGGGCAGGGGGCGCGCGACGCTCACGACGCAACCTTCAGAACATCGACCGGGTGCCCCGCAAGATCGTGGAAGTAGCGCAAGAGCATATTCTGCGCTGTCTCCATCCGATACGCAGCGGACGCGCGCATATCACTCAGCGGCGCGAAATCGTCCCGCATCGCCTCCATCGCCGCCGATACATTGTCTTCTGCCCAGGCCTTGCCGATGAGCGCGTCCTCCGTCGACGTCGCACGCTTCGGAATTCCCGCCATGCCACCAAATGCGATCCGGGCGCTCTCGACGATGCCGTCGTTCACAGACACATTGAAACACCCGCAAACCGCGGAAATGTCCTGATCAAACCGCTTCGACAGCTTGTAGCACCGCAAGGCAGGGCTCTCGGCAGGAAGGGAAATGGCCTCCACGAACTCGCCCGGCGCTCTGTCCTGCTTACCGTAGTCCAGGAAGAAGTCCTCAATCGGCATCTCCCTCCGCCGCTCGCCTTTCCTCAGATGGAGCGTAGCCCCAAGCGCGATTAGCGCGGGCGGATTGTCCCCAATCGGTGACCCGTTCGCGTTGTTCCCGCCAATGGTCGCCGCCTGTCGCACCTGTTCGGACCCATACCGCCGCACCAATTCCGCGTATGACGGCAGAAGATCCCGGATCGCGTCGTGAAAGGCCGCCATCGTCACCGCCGCACCAACGTGAAGCGTATCGCCGCGCTCCTCGATCCCTTGCAGATCCCGGCACCGGTGCAGGAAGGCGACCGGCTCCAGATCGCGCAGCGCCTTGGTCACCCAAAGGCCCACATCCGTCGCCCCGGCGATCAACGTTCCGTCAGGGTTGTCTTCGTACCACGACGCCAGGGCATCCGCCGTCTCCGGAACGAAACAGGCCTCATCACCCACGGCCTCGACAGAAGGAGGCGTATCCTGAACCCAGTCTGGAACCGCCGCGCCCTCCACCGCCTCAGCGGCGCGGACAATCGGCGCATAGCCGGTGCACCGGCACAGGTTCCCGGCCATCACATCATCGTGGTCGGTCCGCCCGTTCGCATGACCCACCGCCATCGAGGCCACAAAGCCCGGCGTGCAAAACCCGCATTGGCTCCCATGATGCGTGACCATCGCCTCTTGCACCGGATGCAACGCGCCATCGGGCGCCGAGATCCCCTCAACCGTCCGAACGGCCTTTCCATGGAGTTGCGGCAGAAACAGGATACAGGCGTTCAACGCTTTCGCCCCATCCTCATCCGTCACCATCACGGTACACGCGCCGCAATCGCCTTCGTTGCACCCCTCTTTCGTCGCGGTCAGACCCCGATCCTCGCGCAACCAATCAAGCAGCGTCACAGTCGGGTTTTCGACATCCAGCCGTACAGGCGTGCCGTTCAATACAAACGTAATCTCTGGCATGTCTTACCCGGTACCGCTGTCTGGTCGTGGGCGCCGCGACGCCCCTTCTACGCTGGCCCGATGCGGCGGAAAGCCAAACGTCTTGTCCGACAAGAAGCAAAGCGTGGCAGCACACAATCTGCAAGCCTCTCGGGCGAGCAAAGGGCCGCAGGTGCTTCAACTTTCGCTTGATAATTTTGCGAATGCCTCCTTTCCGGGCAGGTGTACCCATGGCTGCACGCCGCAAATTTCGCTCCAGGCATTCCGCTCCCCGCGCGCCGCGTCTAGGGTCGGCCCATGAGCAGCCAACACCGATTCATTCACCTCCGCCTCCATACCGAATACTCACTTCTCGAAGGCGCCATTCGCCTGAAGAAACTGCCGGCTCTCTGCCGCGATGCAGGCATGCCTGCCGTGGCCGTGACTGACACCAATAACATGTTCTCGGCATTGGAATTTTCGGTCGCAGCCATGGATGCAGGGGTCCAGCCAATCCTGGGCTGCCAGGTCGATTTGGCCTACCGGACCAGCCGCCCGGGAGAGAAAGAGACACCCCCCGCGCCCATCGTGCTCCTCGCCCAGAATGCGACCGGGTATGGCAACCTCCTGAAGCTGAACTCCGCCCTCTATCTGAACGAGGAACGCGCCCTCCCCTTCGTGACACTGGACGATCTGGCAACGCATGCCGATGGGCTGATCTGCCTGTCCGGCGGGCCCGATGGCCCCTTAGGGCGTCTTTTGCAGCGTGGATCCCAAACAGAAGCTGAAGGGGTTCTCTCCCGCCTCGAGGCTATCTACGCGGACCGTCTCTATATCGAACTCCAACGCCATCCCGGCGAAGACGGGGCCGCACCAGAAGCCGAACGCCTGAGCGAGCGGGGACTGATCGAACTCGCTTACGCCCGCGATATCCCGCTGGTGGCCACCAACGACGTCTACTTCGCCAAAGCCGAGACATACGAAGCCCATGATGCCCTGATCTGCATCGCCGAAGGCACCTATGTCGACCAGCAAGAACCGCGCCGCCGCCTGACCCCGCAGCACTACTTCAAAACCGCGGCCGAAATGGCGGCGCTCTTCGCCGATCTCCCGGAAGCAATTGAAAACACGGTTGAAATCGCACAACGCTGTGCCTTCGCGGCATCCCGGCACGATCCGATCCTGCCCCGCTTTGCCGAGAATGAGATCGAAGAACTCAGACGCCAATCCCGCGACGGCCTCGCCGCCCGGCTGGCGGTCATCCCACATGCGGCCCCGGTAGAGGACTACGAAAAACGCCTCGATTTCGAACTCGATATCATCGAAGGCATGGGGTTTCCGGGTTACTTCCTGATCGTTGCGGATTTCATCAAATGGGCCAAGGATCAGGACATCCCCGTCGGCCCCGGGCGCGGCTCTGGTGCGGGAAGCCTCGTGGCCTATGCGCTCACGATCACCGATCTCGATCCTTTGCGATACTCGCTGCTCTTCGAACGGTTCCTGAACCCGGAACGGGTCTCGATGCCGGATTTCGACATCGACTTCTGCATGGATCGCCGGGAGGAGGTGATCCGCTACGTCCAGGAAAAGTACGGGCGCGACAAGGTCGGCCAGATCATCACCTTCGGCGCGCTTCTCTCAAAGGCCGCCGTGCGTGACATCGGTCGGGTCCTCCAGATGCCCTATGGCCAGGTGGATCGCCTCTCAAAGATGATCCCCGTGGAAGGCGTCAAACCCGTCTCCATCGAAAAGGCCCTCGCACAGGAAGAGCGCCTGCGCGCCGAGGCGAAAGCCGAGGAAGTGGTCGATCGCCTTCTGACCTATGGCCAGCAGGTCGAAGGCCTCCTCCGAAACGCCTCGACCCACGCCGCCGGGGTCGTGATCGGCGACCGCTCTCTTGATGAGCTCGTTCCGCTCTACCGCGACCCGCGTTCGGACATGCCCGCCACCCAGTTCAACATGAAATGGGTGGAACAGGCAGGGCTGGTGAAGTTCGACTTCCTGGGCCTCAAGACGCTGACGGTCATACAGAACGCCGTCGACCTGATCCTCGATCAGGGCCGCGCGCTCCACGAAGCGCCCGATGGCACCGTCCTCTACGAGCCGCCAGAAGGCGCCATAAACGACATCGGGGCCATTCCACTCGACGATGCGAATTCCTACGACCTCTACGCCCGGGCCAGAACAGTCGCTGTGTTCCAGGTGGAAAGCTCGGGCATGATGGATGCGCTCCGCCGCATGAAGCCGACATGCATCGAGGACATCGTGGCCCTCGTCGCGCTCTACCGCCCCGGCCCGATGGAGAATATCCCGAAATACTGCGAGGTCAAGAACGGCCTCTCGGAACGCGAATCCATCCACCCTCTGATCGATCCGATCCTCGACGAAACCCAGGGCATCATCGTCTACCAGGAACAGGTGATGGAAATCGCCCGGAAGATGGCCGGGTACTCGCTGGGCGGCGCCGACCTTCTCCGCCGCGCCATGGGCAAGAAGATCAAGGAGGCGATGGACGCCGAACGGCCCAAGTTCCTGTCAGGTGCAGCCGAAAACGGGGTCGAAAAGGCCAAGGCGCAAGAGGTTTGGGACCTTTTGGAGAAGTTCGCGAACTACGGCTTCAACAAATCCCACGCTGCGGCCTATGCCGTTGTCAGTTACCAAACCGCGTGGCTCAAAGCGAACCACCCGGTGGAGTTCATGGCGGGCGTCATGAACTGCGACATCCACCTGACCGACAAGCTCGCCGTCTACGCCGAAGAGGTGCGCCGCGGCCTCGAGATCGAGATCGTACCACCTTGCGTGAACCGCTCTCAGGCGCTCTTCAGCGTGTCCGACGGCAAAATCGTCTATGCGCTGGGCGCGCTCAAGAATGTCGGTGCCGATGCCATGCGTCTTCTGACCGAGGCACGCGGGGACAAACCCTTTGCCACGCTTTTCGACCTCGCCCGCCGGGTGGACCTGAAGCGGATCGGCAAACGCCCCCTCGAAATGCTGGCCCGCGCCGGCGCCTTCGATCAGCTCGACCCCAACCGCCGCCGGGTGTTCCAGTCGCTCGATGCGCTCGTGGCCTATTCCTCGGCGATCCATGAACAGCGCGGCTCGAACCAGGTGTCTCTCTTCGGGGACGCGGGCGACGATCTGCCGGAACCGCGCCTGTCCCCGGTCGACGACTGGATGCCCAATGAGCGCCTGAGTGAAGAGCATCTGGGCGTCGGATTCTACCTCTCCGGCCACCCGCTTGACGACTACATGGCGCCGCTCAAACGCAAAGACGTCATGACGCTTGCGGAGATCGAAACCCGGGCCGCACGTGGACCCTTCGTGGCCAAAATCGCAGGCGCCGTCTCTGGCCGGCAAGAGCGGAAGTCGGCGCGTGGCAATCGCTTTGCCTTCGTCCAGCTGTCGGACCCCTCCGGCCTCTACGAGGTCACGGTTTTTTCGGACACGCTGGAAACCGCACGTGAGCATCTCGAACCAGGCCGCAACGTTGTCCTGTCGGTCGAGGCCACGATGGAAGCCGAACAGCTGAAACTCCTCGCCCGCTCGGCCATGCCCGTCGATGACGTTGTCGCCGATGCCGGCCAATCGGGCTTGCGCGTCTTCCTCGACGTCGAAGATGCGGTGACGGCCGTCGCCGCCCTTCTCGACCGTGTGCAAAACGAAAAAAGCCGCCGCGGTCGGGGTCCCGTCGAACTCTGTCTCACAGCACCCGACCTGCCCGGCGAAGTGGAGATTGCGCTGCCGGGCGAATGGCCGGTGAACCCGGAAATCAAAAGCGCCCTCAAGTCGCTCCCCGGTGTCATCACGGTGGAGGAGGTCTAGGGGGCGCTGCCCCCGCCTCCCTTCGGTCCGCTCCCCCGGAGTATTTTTGCCAAGATGAAGGGGTGGTGTCAGGTTTGGGGCGGGTTGGTTTGGATGTGTTTCCCGAGAAACCGCACCAGAAAGACGGCGATCACAATCCGCAAGA
>CAWUIX010000034.1:0-10734 GCA_963922395.1 uncultured Rhodobacterales bacterium
GCGCGCCATGGCGCAGGGTAGCGGAGCGGGAGCGCGGGTTTCGCGCCACTTCTTCGGCATCCGCGGTGATGCCGCGGTTCTTCGCGGACCAGCGCGCGGGAATAGGTGTTGGCTCGGGCGCGTGGCGATTCCCCCATCCACCCGCACCCGAGCCATGCTGGAAGAACCTTTTAACAACGCGGTCTTCCAGCGAGTGAAAGCTCACCACGGCCAGCCGGCCGCCGGGGCGGATGGCCCTCTCGGCTGCCTCGAGGCCGCGCACGAGCTCCCCAAGTTCATCGTTGACGGCGATCCGCAGCGCCTGAAACGTGCGGGTGGCCGGATGGCTTTGCCCGGGCTTCCGCCGTGGCAGGCAACGCTCAACGATTGCGGCCAGTTCGGCGGTTGTCTTGATCGGCGCCGCTGCCCTGGCCTTTACGATTTCCTTGGCAATCCGACGGGATTGCCGTTCCTCACCGTACTGAAAAATGATGTCGGCCAGTCTGGCCTCGGGCAGCGTGTTCACGAGATCCGCAGCACTTGGCCCGGTTTGGCCCATGCGCATGTCGAGGGGGCCGTCGGAAGCGAAGGAAAAGCCACGCTCGGCCTGATCCAGCTGCATCGACGACACGCCAAGGTCGAGAACCACCCCGTCCACTGGCGTATCCGTTGTCTCGTCAAGGTGGCTGAACGTGTTCAGGTGAAGGTCGATCTTTTCGGCGCAGTCGGCCATGCGCTCTTTGGCGAGTTTCAAGGCGTCCGGGTCGCGGTCGATGCCGATGACGCGGTCGGCACCAGCCTCCAGAAGGCCGCGCGTGTATCCGCCTGCCCCAAAGGTTCCGTCGATCCATGTGCCGGAAATGGGAGCGACCGCATCGAGAAGCGGAACCAGAAGGACCGGCACATGGGGGTCACCCCCGCCTGCCGCCTCTGCCGCAGGGGGCATCCGGTCAGTCTCCCTTCCGCTGATCGAGCAGGGTCAGCGGATCGAAGTCGTCGGGGAATTGTTCGAGCCAGGCCTCTGTTTTCGAGGCTTCCTCGGCTTCGAAGGTTTCCGGCTTCCAGATCTGGAAGGTGTCGCCTGTGGCGATGAAATAGGCGGTCGTGTCGAGGTCGATTTTCTCGCGCAGCTTGGCGGGAAGGACGATGCGACCGGTTTCGTCGACGCCGGTTTTTAGGGATTGCCCGTTAAAGAGCCGCTCCAGCATGCGCCGTTCCATTGAGCCGCGCGGGAGGTCCGCAATCTGCTGGTCGACCTCGTTGGCCGCGTCCATGGTGTAGCATTCAAGGTAGGCGCGTCGGTGATCGCCATAGACCACAACGAATTCGGGGGCTTTTCCGTCGGACCACATCGGATCGCCGGTTTCGAGCACGCGACGGAAATCCGCCGGGATCGACACCCGGCCCTTTCCGTCCACCTTCTGGTGGAATTCGCCTCTGAACCTTCGAACCACTGTCCCCTGGGCTCCTGTCCGTCTTCTGTTTCCGGGTCCCCGGACGGAAACGGCGGATTGAGCTGCTGCCACTGCTCAACCCGCCGCCCTCGTCCCGTTGCCGGGTAGTCCAGCTGCGCGCGCCACCTGGGGGGATGTCTGCTCGCCCGCGCGCCGGATCTCTTCAATGCGATGATCGGGGTGCCTGTATGAAACCTGCTCTTGGGGGTTTGGGGTCTGATGCCCCGTTTTTCCCGTTCATCGTGGAGATAGGGATGACATGGGAATTCATGGTAATCAACAGGAAACTTTGGCACCCGATGAAATTTCTTGTGTGCTTGAGCCTTAAATTTCTGGGGGAAACGATCAATTTTGGAACGCTAGCACGACATATTGGTCATAATTCGATCTAGTACACTACATAATGATAGACGTTGGCCGTGGCACAAATGGCCCACCTTTTCCCACTTCCCTACTGAAACTGCAGGTTAATAGTCGCTTCATTCAAGGAATCTGACTTGGGCATGCTGTGAATCATGAAACTTCACGACTCGATACCATGAAATCCCATCCGCTTGCGATTCTGCGCCGAGTCGATGAGTTGCGCGCAAGGACCGGGTTAGGTGCCTTCCCATTGAGCCCCCAGATGAGGCACGTGCGCCAAAAATACGGGCAGATCCGCAAAAGTGTCATCTTTTTGCAAATGCGAAATAGACCCCACAAACGAAGCACTCCTCTAACTATCTGAAATATAGTAATTCTTTCCTATGCACTTGCTGCATAGCAGCATTGCACCGGTAGGCATTGTGCACTCGCAGCAAAGCCTTACTGTATCAGACAACGAAGCGCGGTAACGCCTTCACAACAGATCAGGTGGCCCTTCCTCCTCCCTGGGTCGTCTGAAATTGAGCGGTGGCACTTCTCCTCCTCCCTAGTGCCACCGCTTTTCTTTTTCCAAGATGCTTCAAGCGACCAAAGAAAAAGGGCGCCGCAGCGGGCGCCCCTTTCGTGCGAGATGGAATCGCAGGCGAGGATTACGGATTGATTTGAGCGAAGAGCCCTTCGACGCGCGCCACAACAGGCTCACCACAGTGGAACATGGTGTAAGTCATGATCTCTTCAGGCTTGCGCACGATGCCGGGGCGACCCAACAGCTCGGACGCGCGGACGAATGTCTGATCGTGGCTGTGACGGCCAACTGCGATCCGTTGGCTCGGCGAGACCATGACGTCCGCCTTTGGCAGGCCATTGCCGAGAGCCCCTGCACGGATCAGAACGGCATGGGCTTCGGTGACGCGCTTCAGGAAGGCGGCGTCGAGCTTTACCCGATCGATGAACTTGATCTCTTTGAGTTGGCCGGACTGCGTGCGGATGAGATCGCGCTCGCGCAGGGCCTGAGCGTGGACTTCGCCAAAGGATGTGGAGATCCGGGTCATGGGTCCGAACCCGGGAAGGGTCCAGCGCACCGTTTGCTCGGTCTTTGGCTTCTCGGGCTCTGCGGCCAGCGCGTTGCTGACGCGCTCCAGAATATCCGTCATGTCACACACTCCGCCCGATAAAACGGGCACTGATTACGGGTCCCACCCAAGCTCAACGCAGACGGAAGACTTACATGTCGTGACGTGTCCAACCCAGCGCCGTATGCCTTGAGCAATACGATTTATGCAGATTGCCCAATTTGAGGACGTGATCCAGTTCACACTTCCGCCCAATTCCTGCCGCGAAATCACAGGGTGGTGGAAAAGCGAGGTCATCCAGCGTTGTGCCACAAGATCGAGCGGGGATGAGCGATCGGCCCATTAGCCCTGCAAATGTATGATTAATTTTACTAAATTGCCCTGATCCACAGTTGGTGAGGCGGGCGACCCTTTGGCTGATCGCTTGTGGAGCCGGGGCCGCCGTCGAACCGAAACGCTACGTTTCCGAAATCGAAACTGTTGCTTTGTACCGACCAGTATCGAGGCTTCAGGGCGATTGTTTCGCGGACCTGGCCTAAAATGGCACGTCATCCACGCTGTCTGCCGCAATTACGAATTTGGCGACGACCTTCTTCGATCCGGCCTTGTCGAACTCGATATCGAGCTTGTCGCCCTCAACCCCCATGACCTCGCCATAGCCGAACTTCTGGTGAAAGACGCGGTCGCCCTCGGTGTAGGCCGCGACGGCATTCAGGTCGATGACGGTGGTCCGGCTTTCTTTCGGCTGGCTCATGGTCCGTTCGCCGGACCGTGCTTGCAGACGCTTCCAGCCGGGCGAGTTGTAGACGTTTGCCTGCGTCGCGGCCTGTTCGAGGCCAGATTGCATTTGCGCTTGCTGGCCACCGTAGAGACCCGGGGCGGTGAGCACCTCGACGTGGTCTGCGGGCAATTCGTCGATAAAGCGCGATGGCATGGCCGACTGCCATTGCCCGTAGACGCGCCGGTTGGCGGCGAAGGATATGGTACAGATCTCTTCCGCGCGGGTGATGCCGACATAGGCGAGGCGCCGTTCCTCCTCGAGCCCTTTGAGCCCCGCTTCGTCCATGGAGCGCTGTGAGGGGAACAGTCCATCCTCCCAGCCCGGCAGGAACACCGACGGGAATTCGAGGCCTTTGGCGGCGTGGAGGGTCATGATGGTGACCTTCTCCTCGGCATCCTCGGCCTCGTTGTCCATGATGAGGGAGACATGCTCGAGAAAGCCCTGGAGGTTTTCGAACGCCTCAAGCGCCTTGATCAGTTCCTTGAGGTTTTCCAGACGGCCCGGGGCCTCAGGGGTTTTGTCGAGCTGCCACATCTCGGTGTAGCCGCTTTCGTCGAGGATCCGCTCTGCGATCTCGATATGGTTGTCGCGCGCGGCCCGCACCTCTGCGTGCCAGCGGTCGATCCCGTCGACGAGGCGCGCAAGTTCTGTGCCGCCCTTCCCGCCGATGCCCTTGGTCGAGACGATAAGGCGTGCGCCCTCGTGGAGGCTGATGCCGTTCGCGCGTGCCGCCTGCTGGATCTTGCCTTGCGCCTTGTCGCCGAGCCCGCGTTTCGGCGTGTTGACGATCCGTTCGAAGGCCAGGTCGTCGTCCGGGCTGACGGCGAGGCGGAAATAGGCCATCGCGTCGCGGATTTCCATCCGTTCATAGAAGCGGGGGCCGCCGATGACGCGGTACGGGAGGCCGATTGTCAGAAATCTGTCCTCAAAAGCGCGCATTTGGTGGCTGGCTCGGACCAGAATGGCAGATTCGTGCAAGCCCATGGGGCGCACTCCGCGGGTCCCCTGCTGCATCGCTTCGAGTTCCTCGCCGATCCAGCGGGCCTCTTCCTCACCGTCCCAGTGGCCGATGAGGCGCAGTTTCTCTCCGTCATTGGCCTCGGTCCAAAGCGTCTTACCGAGCCGTCCCTGATTGGCGGAGATCACGCCGGAGGCGGCCGCGAGAATATGAGGTGTCGAGCGGTAGTTTTGTTCGAGGCGGATGACCTTGGCGCCGGGGAAGTCCTTTTCGAAGCGCAGGATGTTGCCTACCTCGGCGCCCCGCCAGCCATAGATCGACTGATCGTCATCGCCGACGCAGCAGATATTCTTGTGCCCGCCCGCGAGCAGGCGGAGCCAGAGATACTGTGCGACGTTGGTGTCCTGATACTCGTCCACGAGGATGTAGCGGAACCAGCGCTGATACTGCTGCAGGACGTCGTCGTGGGTCTGGAAGATCTTCACGACGTGCAAGAGGAGATCGCCGAAATCGACGGCGTTGAGCGAGATCAGGCGCTCCTGATACTGAGCGTAGAGTTCGGCTCCGGCGTGATTGAAGGCGCCCGCTTCAGAGGCGGGCACTTTGTCGGGTCCGAGCGCCCGGTTCTTCCAGCCGTCGATAAGATGGGACAGCTGACGGGCGGGCCAGCGCTTTTCATCGATGTCCGCGGCGATGATCAGTTGCTTCAGAAGCCGAATCTGGTCGTCCGTGTCGAGGATCGTGAAGTTTGTCTTCAGGCCGACGAGTTCGGCGTGGCGACGGAGGAGTTTCACACAGATCGCGTGGAACGTGCCGAGCCAGGGCATGCCTTCGATCGCGTGCCCCAGAAGGTCGCCCACGCGGTTTTTCATCTCGCGCGCGGCCTTGTTGGTGAAGGTCACGGCGAGGATCTCGTTCGGTCGCGCGGTGTTGGTCATCAGAAGATGTGCGATCCGCGCGGTGAGTGCCCGGGTCTTGCCCGTGCCCGCACCCGCCAACATCAGAACGGGACCTTCGAGCGCTTCGACGGCCTCGCGTTGGGCCGGGTTCAGCGCATCAAGATAGGGCGCCCCGCGCCCGGCCATGGCTTGCTGGCTGAGGGGGACGGCGGCCTCGAAGGCGTCGTTTTCGTCGAAACTGCTCATTGGCGGGCAATCTAGCGCGGAGTGGCGTTCAGTTAAAGTATTGTTCTTGGAATGTTCCGCGTGCTCCGCCCCGACTTGCAAGCGGGGCGCCGCTGGCCCAAGAAGCGGGCATGGATCTCGACCACACGCACCCGTCCATGGAGGACCTGATGCGGCGCGCGAAGCGGCGTATTCCGCATTTTGCGTGGGAGTTTCTGGATTCCGGGACGGGTGACGATCTGGCCCATCATCGGAATCATGAGGCGCTGGATCGGGTTCTCTTGAAGCCGGATGTTCTGACCGGCGGGGTTGAGGCTGATCTGACGACGTCGTTCCTGGGGCAAGAGTATAAGCTGCCGTTTGGAGTGGCGCCGGTGGGCATGTCCGGCCTTCTTTGGCCGCGGGCCGAGCATATCCTTGCGAAAGCCGCGCGGGATGCGGGCATCCCCTACTGCATGTCCACGATGGCATCGGTCGCGATTGAGGATCTGGCCGATAAGATCGGCGAGATTGGCTGGTTTCAACTCTACCCGCCCGGGGATGTGGAGCTGCGGCAGGATCTTCTGGCGCGGGCCAAGGCCGCAGGGTTTCGGGTCATGGTGCTAACGGTCGACATTCCAGCCGCGTCCCGGCGCGAGCGCCAGCGTCGGGCGGATATTCGGCAACCTGCCACGATAACACCGCGGATTGCGATGCAATGTGCGCTGCGGCCGCAATGGTCGATGGGCATGCTGAAGGACGGGAAGCCGACCCTTCGGACGCTTGCCAAGTATGCGGATGTGCGCAGTTCGCGGCCCGGTACCGATCATATCGGGTACCGGATCCGGACCTCGCCGGATTGGGACTACCTCAAGGCGCTGCGGGACGAGTGGGACGGCCCCTTGGTCGTGAAGGGCGTGATGGAGGCGGAGACGGCCACCCGCATGGTGGGGCTGGGGGTCGACGCGATCTGGGTGTCGAACCATGGCGGGCGCCAGTTCGATGCCGCGCCCCCAGCGTTGGAGGTGCTGCCGGAGGTGCGGTCGGCGGTGGGGCCGGATGTGCCTTTGGCGTTCTGTTCTGGCATTCGCTCGGGCACCGATGTCCTGCGGGCGATAGCGATGGGGGCCGACATGGTCTTTCTCGGGCGGGGCTTTCACTATGGCGTGGGTGCGTTCGGGGAGCGGGGTGCTGCCCATGTGGTGAGCATTCTCGAGGACGGTCTCCGGGCCGATCTGGGGCAGATGGGCCTTGTCAGGCCTCAGGACGCCAGGGATCGGATCGTTTCGCGTTGACGCCCCGGCGGCCCGATTTTCACGGCTGCCCTGAATTTGCCTAAATTCCAATGTATCCCTCCGACTCGGTAACCTTTGTAATGGTGTTATGAGTATGAGTATGGGCCACACGTGCCCTCCGGCCCGGACGGAGGACGCACTATGATGACATCCGGAGCACTTCTTCTTATCGCAATCGCAATGCTCTTGCTTCTGTCGAAGCATTGGGTGCGCGTCACGGATCGGGACCGCGAAGAAAAACGAGCCCGCAAGCTGAAATCGCATCTCGACTGGAAGACACCACGCCGCCGCCGGCAGGCCCCGCGCCGCCGCAGCTGGATCTGATCGCCCCCAAGTCTACCTCTTTTGCAGGACCTCCAAGAGGCCGTGCTCCGCACCCCAGGCTGAGCGCGGTCTTTGCCGTGCTTTCCTTAGGCGGATGACAGGTTTACGAAGCTTCGGAAACCTCCTAAGCCTATGCTGCACCTGCGAAGAGACTGTCCATGCCTGAGTTCAAGAAGATCCTCGTCGCCAACCGCGGCGAAATCGCTATTCGCGTCATGCGCGCGGCCAACGAGTTGGGCAAGCGAACGGTCGCCGTCTATGCCGAAGAAGACAAGCTGTCCCTGCATCGGTTCAAGGCGGACGAGGCCTATCGGATCGGAGAGGGGTTGGGACCGGTGCAGGCCTATCTTTCGATCGAAGAGATCGTCCGGGTTGCGAAGATGTGCGGCGCGGATGCGATCCATCCGGGTTACGGCCTGCTTTCTGAGAACCCAGATTTTGTAGACGCTTGCGGGGCGGCCGGGATCACCTTCATCGGCCCGAAGGCCGAGACCATGCGGAAGCTTGGGGACAAGGCGTCGGCCCGAAAGGTTGCGATTGCAGCCGGGGTGCCGGTTATTCCGGCGACCGAGGTCCTGGGCGACGACATGCCCGCGATCAAGAAGGAAGCCGCCGAGATCGGCTATCCCCTGATGCTCAAAGCCTCCTGGGGTGGTGGCGGCCGGGGTATGCGGCCGATCACCAAAGAGGACGAGCTGGAGGATAAGGTTCGTGAGGGCCGGCGTGAGGCGGAGGCCGCCTTTGGCAATGGTGAGGGCTATCTGGAGAAGATGATCCTCAAGGCGCGCCATGTGGAGGTTCAGATCCTCGGCGACAGCCAGGGCAACATATATCACCTTTGGGAGCGGGATTGTTCGGTCCAGCGCCGGAACCAGAAGGTCGTTGAACGGGCCCCTGCCCCGTATCTGTCCCCGGCGCAGCGGGAGGAGATCTGTAATCTCGGTAAGAAGATTGCCGAGGCCGTGGATTACGAATGCGCGGGCACCATCGAATTCCTGATGGATATGGCGACGGGCGCCTTTTACTTCATCGAGGTCAATCCGCGCGTTCAGGTCGAGCACACGGTGACGGAAGAAGTGACAGGCATCGACATCGTCCGCGCCCAGATTCTGATCGCTGAAGGCAAGTCCCTGATCGAGGCCACAGGCGTCGCGACCCAGTACGATGTGAAGCTCGATGGTCACGCGATCCAATGCCGGGTGACGACCGAGGATCCGCAGAACAACTTCATCCCCGACTATGGCCGGATCACCGCCTATCGTGGTGCGACGGGCATGGGCATTCGCCTGGATGGCGGTACGGCCTATTCGGGAGCGGTTATCACGCGCTATTACGACTCGCTTCTGGAGAAGGTGACGGCCTGGGCGCCGACGCCTGAGGCCGCGATTGCGCGGATGGACCGGGCGTTGCGTGAATTCCGGATCAGGGGCGTGGCGACCAACATCGCCTTTGTCGAGAACCTGTTGAAACACCCGCTGTTTTTGAACAACGAGTACCACACCAAGTTCATCGACGAGACGCCAGAACTCTTCCAATTCAAGAAGCGCCGCGACCGGGCGACGAAGATCCTGACATATATCGCCGATATCACGGTGAACGGGCATCCGGAGACCGAAGGCCGCCGCAAACCCCATGCCGAGGCGCTGGCGCCCAAGCCGCCTGCCCTGGTGATCGAAACTCCGCCCGACGGGACGCGGCAGATCCTGGAGCGTGATGGCGCCGAGGCGCTGGCGCAGTGGATGAAGGATCAGTCGCGGCTTCTGATCACCGATACGACCATGCGGGACGGGCATCAGTCGCTTCTGGCGACCCGCATGCGGTCGGTCGACATGATCCGCGTGGCCCCTGCCTATGCCGCGAACCTGCCGGAACTGTTCTCGGTCGAATGCTGGGGCGGGGCGACGTTCGATGTGGCTTACCGTTTCTTGCAGGAATGCCCGTGGCAACGCTTGCGGGATCTGCGCGCGCGGATGCCCAATCATTGCACCCAGATGCTGTTGCGCGCGTCGAACGGTGTTGGGTACACGAATTACCCCGACAATGTCGTGGAGTTCTTCGTCCAGACGGCCGCCGAAAGCGGCGTCGACATCTTCCGCGTGTTCGACAGCCTGAACTGGGTGGAGAACATGCGTGTCGCCATGGATGCGGTGGTCGAGACCGGGAAGGTCTGTGAGGGCACGATCTGTTACACCGGGGACCTTCTGGACCCGGATCGGTCCAAGTACGATTTGAAGTACTATGTGGCGATGGCCAAGGAGCTTGAGGCGGCTGGCGCCCATGTTTTGGGCCTGAAGGACATGGCCGGGCTTCTCAAGCCGCGGGCGGCAACGATCCTCTTTAAGGCGTTGAAGGAGGAGGTCGGCCTGCCGATCCACTTCCACACCCACGATACGGCTGGCATTGCCTGCGCGACGATCCTTGCGGCCGCGGAGGCCGGGGTGGACGCAGTCGATGCCGCGATGGATGCGCTGTCGGGCAACACCAGCCAGGCAACTCTCGGCACCGTTGTCGAGATGATGGAACAGACGGACCGGACCACGGGCCTTGATATCGCGCGGGTGCGCGAGATCTCGAACTACTGGGAGCAGGTGCGCGCCCATTACGCCGCGTTCGAGAGCGGGCTGCAGGCCCCGGCGTCGGAGGTATACCTCCACGAGATGCCCGGCGGTCAATTCACCAACCTGAAGGCGCAGGCCCGGTCGCTTGGCCTCGAAGAGCGCTGGCACGAGGTGGCGCAGGCCTATGCCGATGTGAACCGGATGTTCGGAGATATCGTGAAGGTCACGCCCTCGTCCAAGGTTGTGGGCGACATGGCCCTGATGATGGTGAGCCAGGGTCTGACACCGGAGGATGTGAAGGACCCCAAGCGTGAAGTGTCCTTCCCGGACAGTGTCGTCGACATGATGCAGGGCAATCTTGGGCAGCCCCCCGGCGGATGGCCGACCGAGATCCAGAAGAAGATCCTGAAAGGCGAGAGCCCGCTGACAGAACGGCCGGGGAAATCGCTGGAGGCGATCGACCTGGAGGCGACGCGGGCGGAGGTGTCGAAAGAGCTTCAGGGCCTGAAGGTCGATGACGAGGATCTGGCGGGATATCTCATGTATCCCAAGGTCTTCCTCGACTATATGGGGCGCCACCGGACCTATGGCCCGGTCCGAACCCTGCCGACGGATGTCTTCTTCTACGGGATGAAGGGCGGCGACGAGATTGCGGTTGAGATTGATGCCGGCGTCACCCTGGAGATTCGACTTCAGGCGATTGGGGAAACCCATGACGATGGGACGGTTCGCGTCTTCTTTGAACTGAACGGCCAGCCCCGGGTGATACGGGTTGAGAACCGCAAGACCGGGGCGGCCCGTGCGGCGGCGCCAAAGGCCGAGGTCGGCAACCCGTCCCATGTGGGC